>DATDRI010000385.1:0-5317 GCA_035291825.1 Vicinamibacteria bacterium
TAATCTCCCCTAGATGGAAGTCTTCCGTAAAAGGCGACTCCTGCGCAAGGGAAGGTGCGCTGAGTGCAAGGGCTACTACCAAAACGATCGCTCGCTTCATGGCTACCTCCCCAAGTACGGCCCGGATGGTGAGTTGGACCCGTGGACGTTCTGGTGACAGTTCTTACACGAGTGCTCGAGGGCTCGATTGCTCGGGCTAGTGCCGTCAAGGGTGTTGCGAGCATCGTAGAGCGTCCCTGGGTGACGCGTGTTCAGATGACACCGCTGGCAGAGGTAGGGCAATCTCATTACCAGGAGCTTGTCGTGGTTCGACCCATGCGGGTTATGGCAGTTCAGACAGTTCTCGCGTACCGGAGCGTGTTCCCAGAGGAAAGGACCTCGCTTTTCGGCGTGGCATTCGTAGCACTTCTCGTTGGTCCAGGCCACCGAGAGCATCTTGGGTGAGGTCGAATCGTGGGGATCATGGCAACTCGCGCAGCCAATCTTGCCTTCCCGGACCGGATGGTGGGATGTGCGCAAGCTGAGAGCGCGAATGTCCTTGTGGCAGGTGAAGCAGGTTTCCGAATCCTGCGCCGTCTTCAATTGAGCCTCGGTGGACTGGAAGCTGTGAACGCTGTGGCACGAAATGCAGCTTAAGTCGCGCCGATCGTGCACCCCCCCCTTGAAATTCGCCTGGCGCCGTCTCTCATGGCACTGGAGGCATGCCTCGGTCACTTCGGAAGCCTTCTGCTTCACAGGCGAGACCATCGGACCCGGCTCACCCGTCTCTTCAACCGACTGGAGATGCGCGGCGGCCTGCTCTCCATGACAAGCGAGACAACCTCCCTCGACCGCGCCATGATAGGTTTGCTGGATCGACGCCAGCTTGTCGTCATGGCATTCGATGCATTGTTCGGAGCTTACCGCTTGTTGGGACAGTTCGGACAAAACGGTCACCGTTTCTTCGGCGGATACCGTCTCCTCGGTTGGCGCCGCTCGAGACAAGCCGGAGACAAGAAGGACACTGACCAAGGCGACGGAAAGGAGAACCGCCCAGTGCTTACCCATCGGAACCTCCTTTTTTACCTGTTGTACTATACCACCCACGCTCAGTCTTAGTGCGCGGGGCGTCGTTTCAAGACGCTCCGAAACCGCTGTTCTGCAAATCGCGTTCCAGAGCGGCGGCCTTGCAAAATACAAGCAAGAGATACAGTTACGTCGTGTGTGCAAAACTCTAGTGGAAAAGGACGCACTCGGTGAGCGTTTGCACGCGGGTGAATCGATCATGATTCCCGTCACACTTGTCGCGAAATCTCAGGGAGAACGCGGCGCAAGGGACAGCCATTACGAGAGGCTTCGCAGGTACCCAATCAAGTCTCTCATCTCCCTGGCCTGGAAGCGGGGCCACTCGACACCCTGCTCACGCATCGCTTCGTACATCCGCGGCCCGTGGTTCCATAGAGTGGAGGCGATGGAGGTCGCACTGAAGCCTTCACCCAGGGAGAGAAGGTCGGGCCCCCCCTCCCCTCCTTCCCCATTCTCCCCGTGACATCGGATGCACTTGGTTTTGTAAACCTCCCGTCCCGCACCTGCGTCGCCCGGTACCTCGAAGTATCGCACCGCAAAAAGGTATGTGATGAGGTCGGCCATCTCTTGTTCGGAGAAGGTCGGTCGGTTAACGCCCAACTCTCTCATCCGCTCCCCCATGGCCGGCGAGTGGTTCCATAGCGACGCCGCCAAACCGGAAAGCGTGCGGGAAGACGAGGCGGCGCCCAAGTCTGGTCCCGTGTCCCCACCCTCTCCCTCGGAACGGTGGCACACCTGGCAGTGCTGGCGGAAAAGGTTCCTTCCCGCCCAGGGATCGCCGGGAAGAGGAACTGGATCGCGGGGAGCGGTGCTCGCACTCCGAAGAAAAGAAAGAAGATCCAAAACCTCTTCCCGCGACAGCTCCGGCCATGCAATGTCCTCCTCCTGCATGGCCGTCTCCATGGCGGGAGCGTGGTTCCAAAGGCGTTGAGCCCAGAGTATGGGGTTCACGCTCGAGGACCAGCTAGCGAGGTCCGGCCCCGCCTTCTCACCGGTCTCGCCGGTGGTATGGCACCGTCGGCACGTCTTCTTGACTAGCACCTCCTCACCGCGGGCCGGATCTCCGCCTTCTTCAAGGTACCCGGCGACAAAGAGGAATGCCATGACGTCGGCAAAATCCCGCGGCGTGAGCTCGGAAGGCGCGTATCCGCTCGCCATCATTTCGTCAAACATATCCGGAGCATGGTTCCACATCTCTCCCGCAATCTCCGCCAGATCGGCAGGTGCGCCGCGCGATGATCGAGCGAAATCGATCGCCTTGTCCCCTCCCACACCAGATACTGCGTGGCAATGGGCGCAGCCCCGTTCGTAAAAGAGCTTGCCACCGGTGCGCGGATTACCGAGAAAGAACCCGGCGCGTGCTCGAAAATCGCTGCGCTCTCTCTCGGCCAAAGTGGCGATAATGGCCGCGGTAGCAATTCCAGCAAGACCGGCTGCCACCCACCAGACTTTCCGTGTTCTCGGTTTCATCGTCTACCCCCTCCGATCTCCCGAACCCGCCATCGGGTCCGAACACCGCCGGCAGAGTGATGAAGAGGGAAACTTTCAACCTTGTTGCTAGTAATCCACTCCAGCCAGAACTACACGTCTCATTCCATCCGCCTTGGCGGTAACGACTGTCCTTCGAGCGCCCGCTAGTGAGACGCATTCAACGACCATCGCTAGCTTCCGTGCTCGAGGGGTGTCTGGTTCGACGAGAATTCCAAATCTTTCCGCCTCGCTGACTTCGATTCGAGATCCTCACCGAGACGGGCCTTCTCCCCCTTCTGCCGGAGTCGACTCCTCTGTCCCTTCGGTTGCGAGAAAGGAGAGCATATCGGCGAGCTCGCCCGGTTCGAGTCGCGGCCAGGGGACCTGACGCTCTCGCATGCGTTCCCACATCTGGGGCGCATGGTTCCACATCTTCTGTACCACGCTCTCCTTGGGCTCGCTCGACATCTCCACCAGAGGCGGTCCGATTTCCCCTTTGCGATCCGGACGATGGCAGATAGCACATCCCTTCATCCGATAGACGTTTTCACCACGATCCGGGTCACCAGGCTGCCCCTCGTACCTGGCAATGAAGATGTAGGCAAAAAGATCGGCCAGCTCCTCGCCTTGAAACTCCGGTTGACGCATACCCAGGCTCTGCATCGCCTGAGCCATGCCCGACCAGTGGTTCCACATCCCGCCCGCGATTTGGGTCACACTTCCCCGTAGCTCCACTCTTCCCAAGTCGGGCCCTAGCTTGGCTTGGCTGCCAAAGATGGCGTGGCAACGGTCGCACGCCTTGGTTTGGAAGAGGCTTCTCCCCTTCTCGGGGTCTCCCGCCGACTGAAACTCCGCGGTGGCACCGCGCTGCCCCTGGTTTCTGAGGTAAGCAAGGAGATCGATGATCTCGCTGTCCTGGAAGGTGGGCACGTCGAGACCCTGCATCTCCATGGCGGTGACCATGGCGGCACCGTGGTTCCACAGGTCTTGCGCAATGCGCAGGGGTGAGACGGTGCGGGGCAGGGTGTCTAGCCTCGGCGCCATCTCTCCTCCTTGGCCCGCCACCCGGTGGCAACGGACGCAATGCTTCTCGGTGAAAAGCGTCTGTCCGATCCGGGGATCGCCGGGCTCATCGAAATACTTGAGGAAGTAGAGAAATGCCGCTACATCCGCCAGCTCCGTCCCTTCAAAGTAAGGTCGGGCTACCTTGAACTCCTCCATCCTCTCGCCCATTGCGGGTGAGTGGTTCCACATGCCGGAGGCAATTTCATAGAACGAGCTCTGCACCACCTTGCGGCCGAGATCGGGCCCGATCCGGCCACCCGCTCCCCGCACCGCATGACAACGAACACAACCCTTGGATTGGAAAATCGCCTGTCCCTCAACGGGGTCGCCGAATCCGGAGTCGGCGGCCATCGAAGGTGCCACGAAGAAGACAAGGACAAGCGTTGCGGCAATACCGCGTGCCGGCCACCGGCGAAGCTCTGATATTGTTCTGCAGGCTAACCTTTCATCCATGGCGTCCTTCTCCGACACTCGTGCTCCCTACGGGATCTCGAGAAGATATCCTTTCCTTGCTCACGAGCTTTTCTGATCCAAGGCCGGAGGCACGGCGCTATCCAGATAGCTCTGCACTCTCCGAGAGACCTCCAATACCGACCGCTCCCGTCCCTCTCGGATCTCCCAGATCGAAATGATGGGAAAGAGCTTCGTAAACACAGCATAGAGAAAAATAAACATCGCAACAAAAGACGCAAGCAGTGACCACTCTACCCAGGATGGAGAGTAATGAGCGGCGGCGAAGGGTAGACGCGGGCGGGAGAGGCTGGGAATGACGATGAGGAACCGTTCCAGCCACATACCGATCTCGACCGACACCGATGCCACCACCGTACCCCAGACAGTCCCTCGGGTTCTTCCGTTCCCCAGTAGTGCCAAGGGAATCACCACGCAGGCCACCACCATCGTCCAGAAGTAGGGAGCGAACTCGCCCTCTGTTTTGGAAAGAAACACGACCATGTGGGACGGCTCCGAGCCATAGTAGGTTGTCAAGAACTCGGCAAACGTGAAATAGAACCACAGCAATGACATGACGAGCAGTAGGAGCCCGAGGTTATTGAAGTGTATGGGCTTGAGGTACGACTCGAGATGGTAGACCTTTCGGATGGCGGCCATGGCGATGATAATCGCCGCGATGCCCGAGAAGATCGCTCCCACCACGAAATAAGGTCCGAAGATCGTGGAATGCCACATCGGCTGCACCGTCATGGCGAAAACCCACGAAACCACCGTGTGCACGGACACCGCGATCGGTATGACCAGAACCGCCATGGTTGCGATGGCGATTTCCAGAATACGATGCTGCCTCTCGGTCCCCTTCCAGCCCAGTGCGAGGATGCGGTAGAACCAGCGTCGCTTAGGCATGTGATCTCGAAGAATGGCTATGTCAGGGATGAGCGGCAAGTAGAGGTAGACCGTGCTGGCGGTGAGGTAGATGCTGATCGAGGTCACATCCCACAACAATGGTGACATGAAGTTGGGGTGCTTGAGCACGTTCAGAGCGCGATCGGGACGGCCGAGGTCGAGGAGAACGCAACCGACACCGAAGAAGAGCACCAGAACGGTGATCACCTCGGCGGCCCGGGTAATCGGGCGGCGCCACTCGGCATGGGAGAGTCGCAGAATGGCCGAGATCAGAGTTCCGGCATGGCTGATGCCGATGAAGAAAACGAAGTTGGTGATGTACAGGCCCCAATAGACCGGTACGTTGAGTCCGGTCACC
>DATDRI010000386.1:0-5327 GCA_035291825.1 Vicinamibacteria bacterium
GTAGATTCCGGAAGCGAGCGTCACCGCCCATCGATAGGGAAGGGAAAGCCCGTCAGTCGTTACGCTGGCCCCGAGCGCCCGCGCCAGCAAGGCGCCGGCGTGAGTCACCAGATAGAAAGGAGTCCAGAGCAGAGCGGTGCCAATGGGGCCGAAGTTGTTCTTCAGTCCGGTCGGGGTCTCGCGGTCGAGGAAGGTTTCTTTGAAGGCGGCTCGCCCCTCCGGATTTTCCAGATAGAAGTACGTGTATTCGTTGGTGAAATCCAGATCCCGATCGATCCAGACGGAGTGGAGGTAGGAGAAATACTCCACCGCGTCCGATTCCGCGATGCGAGGAGTCACCAGCACCAGCGCGCCCAGTAAGAGGACGGCGAGCAGAAGCTCCGCTCTTTCTTTAAAGGGTCCCAAAGACTTCAAGACTGGCTGTCGCCTCACCGGCGGGCGGTGGCCTGCTCATAGAGCCCCAAGTACTTGTCCAGCGCCGATTCGGGTCGGAACTCTTCCTCGATGCGACGCAGCGTTTCCGGCGAGCTCCGCCGCGGCGCGGAAATCGTACTCAGGATCTCCCGTGCCAGGGCGACGGGATCCCGAAGCGGAACGACGCTCACGTCTTGAGGAAAGAGCTCCTTCAACTCCGCGCCGCCCGGGTGATCGGCGGTGACCACCGGCGTTCCACAGGCGAGAGACTCGGCGGCCACAGTGGGAAAGGCTTCCAGAATGGAGGGGAGCACGAAGAGATCCGCCGCCGCATAGTACGACGGCAACTGCCGGTTCTCCACCGCTCCTAGAAATCGGATCGCCGTGCCCAAACCCAGTCTTTCCACCAGTGACTCGAGCTCGGCACGCGACTCTCCCTCACCGGCGATCCACAAACTGGCTCCCAGGCAGCGTCTACGGATCTCGGACATCGCCTCGATCAGATACCGCTGGCCGGCCAACGGGTGGAGTCTCTTGACGTTGATCAACAGAGGTCCGTTCTCGACTCCCAGAGTGCGACGCGCCTGCTCGCGCTCTTCGACCGTGAAAGGACGAAATCTGCGGTCGACGGGCGGGTAGACGACCGACCGACGGTCGGGCTGGATACCGAGCTCGAGCGAGCGCTCGAGGAGCCGGCGGCTGTAGTACGTTACATGGGCGGCGTGCCGGTTCATCCACAAGCACGGATCCACGGGCCGTTTGCGGCGATAGTGCCAGATCTCCGTTCCGTAGTGGGTGAGAATGAAAGGCCGCCCTCGCCAAGAAGCTACCCCGGCGCAAACCTGGTTCATGAACGTGTTGCTGTGCACGTGCACCACGTCTGCGCGGGAGATGGGTTTGGTGGCCTTGAAGGCGACCTCCACCACCGTCGCTAGATGAGAGAGACGAAGCCTTCTCGCCCAGCCACCGCTCCGCGGCCGATGAATGTAGAGAACGCTGTCGTCCCGAGGAGCTCCCTCTCGCGGTGTGAGGGCCACATAGCTCACCTCATGCCCGCGTGCCGCCAAGCCGTCACCGAGTAATCGGGGCAGAAGCGCGTTGGCGGCAAGATCGGGAGGCAAGTGCGGCGTCACCATGCAGATTCTCAAGCCCGCTCCCCCGTTGCCCACTCGTGGTGGAACTCGCGGAACGTCCTCCCTTCGACTCCCTTTTCGGCGAGGAATCGCAGTAGTGACTCCAGGTTTCTATAAAACTCTTCGACCTCCTCCACGGTTCGGTTATAGGGGCTCCCCCCGGCCATCAGCTCGCTCGAGTGGAAGATGATGTTGGCCACCGGAAGCTCCGCTTGGAGCAGATGCTCAGCCAGCCAGAGCATGTCCTCGATGCTCGAGTAGGAAGGGCGGAGCCAGATCGGACGCACCACTCCGAGCAAACGCAACAGGCGCCTAAAGGTGTAGGCGGGCGTGAAGTCGGCGTAGGCGGTTTGCAGCCGCTCCGGCAGTCGGCGGTTCAAGGCGCTCGAGACGGGAATCTCCAGCAGGCGGCTCGGCCCTTGACGGGTGGGATCCTCGCTGCTCACGAAGTAGGGCGCCAGCGGCGCCCCGGCGAACGAGGGACCGCCCTTGGTGCGCTCGTTGAAGAAAGGATCCACGCTCGAGTCCACCCAATACCCCGCCGACTCCAGAATCTCCACGTGCCAGGCGGCGAACCCATTCCGACCCGAGCGGTAGGAGACCGGACGCTCCCCGGTAACGTCGGTGACCGCCTCGGTCAAGGCATCGAGCTGGGCACGGAATCGATCGGGTGAGAGATTGAGAGGAAATTGATGATCCGCAACCGCAGGGGGCGTCGTCCACGGGTGGTGATGAGCGCCGATCTCACAACGCCCTCCCTGGGCCAGACCGCACAGAAGGGCACGGCTCTCGGGATCGGCCGCCACCTCGTAGGTCACCAAATACGTGGGTCGCACCCCGTATCGATCGCAGAGTGCCTGGAGCCGGGGGAGCTCGGCAATGTTGCGAAGCGTCAACGTTTCGCGGCCGGCGGAGCTCCATTGATCGTCCGCCTCGGTATCGACGCCCATCAACATGCGGGTCATGGGCGCCTATCTTGGTCGGAGTCTCCAAAGGCCACATGCCAACGGGAGGTGTTCCGGAAGAAAGACTTGTCCACATACCGGTCTCGTATCCGCAAACAGAATTGCATGGGGCTTGCGATCTCGAAAAAGCCTTTGTAGCGCAGCCGGCCGGCGAGGCGTTGATCGAGAGTGAAGGTCTGGAGTCGGGCCACGCGCTTCTCGCCGCCCCACTCCACGGCGCGATCGATGAGGGCGTCCAGCACCTCCCGATCCTCCGGATGCGCAAACAAGTCGACCAGCAGACCGAGTCGCACGCCACTCGGCTCGGCGGCACGAAGAACGGCGAACCCCGCGACTTCGCCGCCCCGAAGTGCCTGGAAGATATCGTAGGTCAGGTGGGGAACCCGGTGGTATTTCCATTCGAGATAGGTCGCGGTGCGTTCGGCCACCAAGTCGAATCCGGGCGCCGCCTTTTCCCACAGGCGGTCGAAGTCTCCCCCGAACGGCGTCTTCAGCTCGCGAACCTCGACATCGGTTTGAGGAGAGCCGCGGTCCGGGAAAGCCAGCCCCAGGAAGATCTTCGCGATCGGGGAGACGAGCCTTGCTGGAAGCCGCCCCAACCGGCGCGCCAGAAGCGGTGCGGGGTCGAGAATGCGGGTGTAACAAGGCACCGGCCCGACGTCCTCCCATTGCAGCTTCTGGAAGAGAGTATGGGAAGCAGGGGACAGTCCCAAGCCCAGGGATGCCTCCACGTTCTGATCCCAATACAGGAACAAGCGCGAGCCGATTCCCTTCCTTTGGATGGAGGACCGCACCATCACGTCCATGCCCCAGGAACCTCGCACGACGTGCTCTTTGACCTTGAGCCGAACCGGCATGGTGGCGTATTGGCCCAGAACTTCGCCGGCTTCCTTGGCAATCCAGATCTCTGGACCCTCCTCCGGGCAATGAGGGTTCTCCTGGTACTGCCACTGCCACCGCTCTCGGTTCAGCCGTGCCTCCTCCGCTCCAAAGATCTCGGAGTACATTCGATCGAGGGCCGCCTGATCCTCCGGACGGCGACGGTCGATGACGATTGCGTCCCGGGAGGTGTTGGCCAAAGCGTTAGGCGCGCGCATCTCGAAGCAATGGATGTTAGCACAGGGCCCGAACCCCCGCACGTAAGCCACGGCAAAGAAAAGTGATAGGGGCTAGGCTCTGCGTGAAAGGAAGGCCGGGAGGCGCTTTTCTGGCTCCTTCTGAGTTGATAAGCTCTCAGGTCATGCACTGCCTCATGGGCTGTCTGGCACTACTCACCCCACGTCTGGCCATCGTCTTGGTGTTTCTGTTCAGCAACTACCTGGGCCGCGCTTACCAAGGCCCCCTCTGGCCGGTGATCGGGTTTTTTTTCATGCCCCTGACCACGCTCGCCTACGCGTGGGCGGTTAACACCAACGGGACCGTGACCGGAATCTATTTGGTGGTCGTGGTGATTGCCGTTCTCTTGGATCTGGGGCTGATAGGCACGAGTGCCCGCTCCCGCCGGCGCCGGGAGGATTGGTAGCCGAGGCCCGCGGTGGCCAGCATTCACCCGGTGCTCATGAATTCTCGAGCACCGGAACGCCGAGGACGACCGAAACCAGGATCGAGATGATGGTGAGGGCGACACAGCCCAGAGCCACCAGCAGATGATCGCCTCTTTCGGGCAGTAGTGGGTCGAGGAACCGAGCGGAGACGTATCCGCCGGCAAATCCACCGGCGTGGGCATAATTATCGATTCCGGGAACGATCAGGCCAAAGATAAAGAGAATCACCGCGTAACTGACCGCTTGCCGGCCTATAAGGCTGCTTCCCCCCCGCCTCCCGTAAAAGACCAGAGCACCCAGGAGGCCGAAAATGGGAGCCGAGGCACCTACCGTGAAGTAGGCTCCGCGCAGAAACGGGATGGGCAAGGCCCCCAGGTAGTAACCGGCCAGGCTGCTGAGGAAGAATCCGGTGATCGATGAGACGGTATAGATAATGACCATCCGGGCCGGACCGTAGGCTTCCGCGGTGGCAGGGGCCAGTTGACGGACCCACATCATGTTGAAGGCGATGTGCAGCAGGCCCCCGTGCAACCACGCCGCACTCAATACCGTCCACCATCTTCCGTACTGGAAGACGGGAACGGCCCCACTGGCGCCGAAAAGAAAAAGAGCTCGGACGCTCGGGGACAGCAGCGACAGCGCTCCTCCCATACGGATGTCCCGGGGATCGATCAAGAGAGCGGCAACGTAGAGACCGACGCATCCCACGACGACCAGGTTCTGGAAGCCCAGATCCATTCCCAGCCGGCGCAACAGAGGGGCGAAGCCCCACAGCCCCGGTCTCCATCGACCGCAAGTCATGCACCGCTGATCCTTGACCCCCACCAAGTGGCCACAACCGGCGCAGAGAACCGAGCCAGATTCTTGAAGCTTCCACATCGTCGTGCTCATTATGGTCTAAGATGCGCACCATGTCAGAACGCCCCACCATCGTCGTCGCGGCGGGCGTCGTGTCGGCGGACGGGAAGATCCTGGCTGCTCGTCGCAAGGCGGGCGCTCACCTGGAGGGGCTCTGGGAGTTCCCGGGAGGCAAGCTCGAGAGGGACGAGTCTCCCCAAGAGTGTTTGGAGCGGGAGTTCCACGAAGAGCTCGGGGTTCGGGTTCGCGCCGGACGCGTTCTGGAAGTGGTCCATCATCGCTACGCCGACCGCAACGTGCTGCTGCTGTTCTATGCCTGCGAGCTCATCGAAGGAGACCCGCGTCCCTTGGGTTGTGAGGAGCTACGGTGGGTGGAAGGCCGGGAGCTCGAGAGCCTCGACTGGGCTCCCGCC
>DATDRI010000387.1:0-1788 GCA_035291825.1 Vicinamibacteria bacterium
TATACCTCAGGCTGGGTCCGAGGTCAAGAGCGAAGAGCGGGTCGCCGGCCGTCACGCCTTCCTTCGCTCCGCCCTGCAGGCCGGGCAGATGCCATAGAACTCCAGTCGGTGGTCCTCGATTTGGTAGTCGGTCGCGGCCTGTGCCCGGAGCTGCGCGGAAGGGCTTGATAAGACGGCCGTGCTAACTGCACGAACGAGCGAACTCGACGAGTGCGTGCTATGCTTCTCAATCAAGAGAATTCGAAGGAGTAGCCTGCCATGGCACGCGCTTACCGAATGTTGGTGGAAGGCAAGTGGGAAACTGGCACCGAGACCATTTCGGTGATCGATAAGTATTCGGACGAAGTCATCGGCACCGTGCCCGCCGCGGGAAAAACCGACGTGGAGCGGGCCATCGGCGCGGCGGCCAAGGCCTTCCCCGCCTACGCCCAGCTCCCTGCCCATCGGCGAGGGAAGATCCTGGCCCGCACCGCGGAGCTCCTGGAGAAGTACCAGGAAGATATCGCCACCATGATTTGTCGGGAGGCGGGCAAGGCGTGGAAGTTCTCCCGGCTGGAAGTCGCTCGCGCCATCGAGACCTTTCAATTCGCCGCCGAAGAAGCCAAGCGGATCCACGGCGAGACCGTGCCCATGGACGCCTCCACCGGCGGAGAGAACCGCATGGGTTTCTACTTCCGCACTCCGGTCGGTGTCATCGGGGCCATCTCCCCTTTCAATTTCCCGCTCAACTTGGTCGGCCACAAGGTGGCACCAGCTCTGGCAGCCGGCAATACGGTGGTCCTGAAGCCCGCCACCACCACACCCCTCACCGCGGTTCGGCTGGGAGAGATCCTCATGGAAGCGGGTCTTCCCGACGGCGTCTTCAACCTCGTCTTCGGAGGCGGCAGCACGGTCGGCGATTGGCTGGTCACCGATCCTCGCGTCGCCAAGATCACCTTCACCGGAAGTCCCCCGGTCGGCGAACGGATCATGAGCCGGGCGGGACTGAAGAAGGTCACCCTCGAGCTGGGAAACAACTCCGGCACCATCATCGAGGAGGACGCGGACATCGACCAGGCGGTCCCCCGCTGCGTGGTGTCCTCGTTCGCCAACTCGGGTCAGATCTGCATCAGCCTGCAGAGGCTCTACCTGCACGAAGAGATCGCCGACCAGTTCACCGAGAGGTTCCTCGCCGCCACCGCCAGGCTCAAGGTCGGAAACCCGCTCGATCGGGACTGCGACGTGGGCCCGATGATCTCCGAAGAGGAAGCCGAACGGGCCGAATCGTGGATGAAGGAAGCGGTGGCCCAGGGAGCCAAGGTTCTCATCGGTGGGAAACGAGAAGGCCGGATGCTCTGGCCTACCGTCATGACCGACGTCAAGCCGGACATGAAGGTGATGTGTCAGGAGACCTTCGCCCCGCAAGTCTCTTTGGTGACGTATCGCTCCTTCCAGGAGGCGCTCGAGCTCCTGGCCGATTCGCCCTACGGACTTCAGGCCGGGATCTACACTCGCGACATCAAGAAAGCCTTCCAGGCCATCCAACGAGTGGACGTAGGAGGGATGATGGTCAACGACACGTCGATCTTCCGCGTCGATCAAATGCCGTATGGCGGCAACAAAATGAGCGGCATCGGCCGAGAAGGAGTCCGCTTCGCCATCGAGGAGATGACCAACATCCGGATGGTTTGCTTCAACCTCACCTGAACTGTCCCTTTTCACAGCGCTGCCTCGACCGGGCCAGGGGAGCGAACGTTTCATCGGTACCTCCGCAACGGCACTAGCCTAGCCCTGCTGGGTCCTCTCGGC
>DATDRI010000388.1:0-1715 GCA_035291825.1 Vicinamibacteria bacterium
CGATGTCGCCGGGCGATTGAAAATTACGTAATACGAGTTTCTGCATATCAAGCGAAGGCCATTCAGGGAACAGTCGGCAAGTCTACTATCGGGGAGCCAAACGATAGCATATCGACAGTGGAAAACACAATGGAGGCGTACTGCACCGCCTACGGAGCCAAACGCGTATAATCGAGCCCCGATGCGCACCGACGAGTACACGAACATCTTCGAGCTCGAGGACCGCTTCTGGTGGTATCGAGGGATCCATGACCTGATCGTCCGCTACGTCGATAAGGAAGCGACCAGAGGATCCCTTAGCATCTTCGACGCCGGCTGCGGAACCGGGAAGCTCATGACGCTTCTCACGTCTTTCGGCAAGGTCTCCGGCGTCGACGCCTCCCTGGAAGCCCTGCGATACTGCCGCCAGCGCGGGCTGGCCAACGTCGCCATCGCCGATCTCAACGAATGGTCGCCCGCCGGTGCCACCTATCGCGTGCTGACCTGCATCGATGTTCTTTGTCACGAGATGGTTCGCGACGTGGGGGTCGTTCTGAGCCGTTTCCACCAGGCCCTCGAGCCCGGCGGTCTCCTGGTTCTGAACCTTCCGGCCTTCGAGTCCCTCCGCAGACAGCACGACACCGTCGTGCAAACGTTGCGCCGCTATCGAAAGGAAGAGTTCCTTCCACTCCTGGCAGGGCGAGGATTCGAAGTAGAGCTGGCGACGTACCGCCTCCTACCGCTCTTCTACTTGATCCGGCTACAGAAATGGCTGAGACCCGCCTCGGGCGGGAGCGCGCCGCCTCGATCGGATCTGCACCGGATCCCGCGTTTCTTGGATGCGCTGCTGTGGCAGATGCACCGCATCGAGAACCTGGCGATCTTCAAGGGGGCCCGCTTTGGCGTCGGAAGCTCACTCTTCGTCCTGGCTCGCAAACGAGAGGTAAATCTCAGACCGACCGATCCAGAAACTCCTCCGCCCAGCGCTCGAAGACCATGAGGGGAAAGAGCTGGTGGGCGTGATTGGCCCGGCCGGAGAGATGCTCCGCCACCCGCCGTTCGATGGCCTCCCACCGAAACAACCCCCGCCGGCGGATTCTTTCTTCCGATAGAAGCTCCCGCATCAATGGACGGAGCTCGTGCCGCAGCCAGTTCTTCATGGGGATGCTGAAGCCCTCCTTGCCGCGATGAAGAATCGACGGCGGCAAGATCCCTTTCATGGCCTGTTTGAGGATGTGCTTGCGAGTCGAGCCCTTGAGCTTCAGTCTCCCCGGCATGCGAAAAGCCAGCTCGACGACGTCCCGATCCAAGAATGGCGCCCTTGCCTCCAGCGAGGTGGCCATGCTCATGCGATCGACTTTCACCAGGATGTCGTCGGCGAGAAAGATCTGAAAGTCGGCGTAGAGCTGACGGTTGAGGAGATCCTGGCGAGGCGAGCCGAGACTCTCGAGAACCGCCGCGCCGGAATCGAAGGAAGCTATGCCGGCGAGGAAGTCGTCGCTGTAGAGAGCGCGCTTTTCTTCCGGTCCGAGATAGGAAAGCCAGCGATAGTGCTCCAGGCCGGCGGGAGCCGTCGCTCCGGCAAGGAACCGCTTGGCCTTATTGATGATGCCCTTCTTCTTCTCGGTGGGCGGCAAGAGCTCGCTCACCGCCGCCAGGGCACGAAGCGCGGTGCGCCCGGGAAAGCGCTCCAGGGTGCGATAGATCCGATCCGCCTGGTACCAATCGTAGCCGGC
>DATDRI010000389.1:0-5647 GCA_035291825.1 Vicinamibacteria bacterium
CAAGTGATGGAGAACACCGAAAGTCGCCGGCGTCAGTACGAGCTTCGACAACGAGCGGTGGCGCTGGGTTGGCCGGACGAGAGGATCGTGGTGATCGACAACGATCTGGGTCTCTCGGCGGGGCACTTGTCAAGAATCTTGTGTCTCCCCCGGGCCCGCCGCGGATCATTCGGCCTCGAATCTTGCTTCGAACATGGCGTTGAACTGAGCGAGCGCGGCGGTGACCGAAGCGGCGACTGAGCGCCATCGGCCGGATTCGAGAGAGGTGACCGCGATCCCGAGTTTGAGCTTCGCGGTTTCTTCGGAATGGAAGTATCCGCCGCTGTTGCGGCGCAGGATCTCGAGCTGGTTGTTCACGGCCTCGACGGCGTTGGTGGTCGAAAGAGTACGTCGGACACCATCGGGGTAGTTGAGAAAGAAGAGATAGTGCGGCCGCTTTTCACGTAGCTCCTTGACGAAGGTCGGGGCGGATTTTTCGAATCGTTGGCAGAGCTCCTCGAACTGAGTACCGCCGACCTCGGCGTTCCAGGCGTTTTTGATCGAGCGGAACCTTTTGGTGAACTCGGCGGCGTCGTCCTTGGAGAGGTGAGTTTTAGCGTTTCGGAGCATGTGGACGTTATGCCGATATCGGCATAACGTCCATTACGCCGACCTCCGGATTATGCCGACACCTGATGGAAAGGACGCGCGCGCCGCAGCGTAGGCAGTAGTGGAGTCGGCATAATCCGGTCAGCTTGATCGATGCTTACCTCCTCATTCCGAGAGGAGGCGATCATGGCTGATCCATTTCGAGTCCGAGTCTGCGGGCAGCTTGAATTTTACGCGCGCGGCTTTGCTGCTGAGTTGTTCCGGCTGGGCTACACGCCGGTGTCGGCGACTTGCCAGCTGCGGTTGATGGCACACTTGAGCCGCTGGCTTGTCGAGGAGAGTTCGGACCTAGCTGAACTGACGTCGGGCAGCGTTGAGACGTTCCTGGCCGCTCGCCGGGCCGCCGGTCACACGAACTACAGCTCACCGAAGGCACTGGAGCCGCTGCTGAGTTATCTGCGAACCTTGGGTGCAGTGCCGCTCCCAGTGCTATCGGAACCGACACCGGTTGAGACGATCCTGAAAAGGTATCGCACCTATCTGACGGTCGAGCGGGGTCTGACTAGCCGGACCGCCCGTTACTACGTCGACTTGGTTCGCCCGTTCGTGAAGGGACGAGCGAGAGCGTCCGGCATAGATCTCTTTGGATTGGCGCCGGGGGATGTCACGGACTTCGTGCTGGCCGAATGTCGTAACCGTCGTCGTGGGTCAGCAAAACTGATCGTTACCGCCCTGCGCTCGCTACTGAGCTTCCTGCATATCGAGGGTGAACTTACCCAGCCGCTCGCCACGGCCGTGCCCTCGGTCGCCAGCTGGCGACTGGCCGGCTTGCCGCGGTCGCTTGAGCCTGCGCAGGTGCGGAAGCTGCTAGCCAGTTGCGATCGACGGAGAGCAACCGGTCGGAGGGACTTCGCAATCCTGATGCTGCTAGTGCGACTTGGGATGAGAGCCGGTGAAGTGGTCGGCATGGAGCTCAATGACATCGACTGGCGTTCCGGCGAAGTCGCCGTTCGCGGAAAAGGTGATCGTCAGGAGCGGCTTCCGTTGCCTTCGGATGTCGGCGAAGCCATTGTTGGATATCTGCGCCGTGGTCGTCCGCCCACGGCACAAGGCCGCACTGTATTCGTGCGCCGTCGAGCTCCACACCAAAAGCTCACTTCCACTGCGGTGACCAACATCGTACGCGAGGCCGGGAAGCGGGCGTGTGTAGGCACACTGAGTGCACACCGGCTCCGGCATACCGCGGCGACCCAGATGCTCCGCGCGGGCGCACCACTTGAGGAGATCGGTCAAGTACTACGGCACCGCTCCTCATTGAGCACCGCCATCTACGCGAAGGTCGACAGAAAATCGCTGCGCACACTCGCGCGGCCCTGGCCTGGAGGTGCCCTATGAGCCGACTGGGAGAAGCACTCACCAACTATCTGACGATCCGCCGGGCACTCGGCTATAAGCTCGTGCGTGCCGGCAAGTTACTGGCCCAGTTCGTCACCTATCTGGAGGGTATCGGAGCTAAGACCATCACCACCGAGCATGCGATCGCTTGGGCGAGGCTACCTGCGGGCGGCGACGTCAACTGGTGGGCGCGTAGGTTGTCGGTGGTCCGATGCTTCGCCACCTATCTGCATACCTTGGATCCGAGCGCAGAGGTGCCCGCCCGCGACCTTCTGCCAGTTCGGCCGCAACGCGCAACTCCCTACCTGTATTCTGACGAGGAAATCCGCTCGCTAATCGAGGCCTGCCGCGGGCTACGGTCTCCATTGCGTGTTGCAACTTACCGAACCCTGATCGGCCTGTTGGCGGTTACCGGTATGCGTGTCGGAGAAGCGATTCGTCTCGATCGAGAAGACATCGACTTCAGCCAGGGTGTGCTCCTGGTGCGCGAGGGAAAGTTCGGCAAGTCCCGCGAGTTGCCGCTGCATCCGACAACACTGCAAGCCCTGCGTTCCTACTTTCGTGAGCGAGACCGCTGGCACCCGTCGCCGAGCACGCCGCCTCTCTTCATCTCGCCGGCGGGCACCCGGTTGCTCTACTGCAACGTTAGCTGGACGTTCTTGAAGCTGGTGCGTTTTGTGGGCCTGAAACCGCGCTCGGCGGCTTGCCGGCCGCGACTCCACGACCTTCGCCACGCGTTCGCGGTGCGCACCGTGCTCGACGCCTACCGAAGCGGTGGCGACGTGCAAGCTCGGCTTCCGCTGCTTTCGACCTACCTCGGCCATGTCAATCCCGCATCCACATACTGGTATCTGTCAGCGGCACCCGAGTTGCTCGCCATGGCCAGCGGCCGCCTGGAGAGCCATCTGGGGGGCAGATCATGAGCGCACTCGCTACGATCCTTCAGGTGTTTTTCACCGATCGACTGATCCGGCAACGCCAAGCCAGTCCCCACACCATCGCCGCCTATCGAGATACGATGCGGCTGCTGTTGGCTTTCGCCCAGCAGCGGACCGGCAAACCTCCGTGCAAGCTCGAACTCGGTGATCTCGACTCGGTGTTGATCGCGGCGTTCCTCGACTACTTAGAGCGCGAGCGGGGTAACAGCGTACGCACGCGTAACGCGCGCCTGGCGGCGATTCATTCCTTGTTCCAGTTCGCTTCGCTGCGCCATCCGGAGCACGCCGCCCTCATTGCTCGCGTGCTCGACATTCCTGTAAAACGCTGCGACCGGTCATTGGTCACGTTCCTCACCGATGTAGAGGTCGACGCTTTGCTCGCAAGCCCCGACCGGAGCACCTGGACCGGTAGGCGCGATCACGCCTTGCTGCTGGTGGCGATCCAGACGGGCCTTCGCGCTTCCGAGCTCACCCGACTGACCTGTGGCGACGTACACCTCGGTACCGGGGCGCACGTCAGCTGTCATGGAAAAGGGCGCAAGGAACGAGTCACCCCGCTAACCAGCGGTACGGTCGCCGTCCTCCGCAACTGGATGACCGAACAAGCTGGCGGCCCAGCCGATTCGCTGTTCCCAACTCGACGCGGCGCATCTCTCAGTCGTGACGCAGTCGAACGCCGGATTGCCAAATACTCTCGAAACGCCGCACGAACTTGCACGACTCTTCACACCAAGAAGATTACCGCACACGTGTTGCGACACACGTCCGCGATGCGGCTGCTGCACGCTGGGGTCGACACTTCCGTGATCGCCCTCTGGCTCGGCCATGAGACGATCGAGACCACGCAGATCTACCTGCACGCCGACCTTGCTCTCAAAGAAAAGGCTCTTGCCAGAACGACACCACTAAACGGCAAGCCCGGACGTTACCGGCCCTCAGATACACTCCTCGCCTTCTTGGAAGGCTTGTGATTATGCCGACCTCAAATCCACGCGCACCGCCGCTGGTGCGAACTCCAGGTTGGGTGTCGGCATAATCCGGAGGTCGGCGTAATGGACGGTACACAGCTGAACATCGGAGTTGGGAAACATTCCCCGAGTGATGCCGAGCAAGCCGGAGAAGTCATCGTGGACGACGACCATGACGCGGCGCAGACCCCGCTCCACGAGAGAGCGAAGGACGGTTTTCCAGACTTCCAGGTTCTCGCGCCCGTGCTTGGTGAGGCATCCCAAGACTTTCTTTTTGCCGTCGCGATGAAGGCCAATGACGACGTAGATACAGGCGGGCCGCAGACGCTGGTCTTCCTTGACTTCGACGTACTTGCCATCGAGGAAGACCGCGAGCATGTCTGGGTCGATGGGTCTGGAGTTGACGAGCTCGAGCTCCTCGACGAAGCCTGAGGAGACGACGTCGAGCTCTTCGGAACAGGCGCCGAGACCCATCTTTTTGAGCGCGGTTTTTGCGGCATTTACCGAGCGGGCGGAGGAGAGCACGCCGAGGAGAAGTGCTTGTATCTCATCGGAGTATCCTCGCTCGTAGGGCGGAGGGATAGAAGAAGGTCGGAAGTTGCCGGTGCGGGATCTGGGCACCCGAATGTCGACGGGGACCGAGCCAACATTCACCGAGCGCCCGTAGCTGCCGTTGCCTTTGTCATCGGCGGCCTCGGTGAGGTAGGCGCGGCGTTCGGCTTGCCCGGCGGCGGAGAGCATCATTCCCAGCAGCTCGCGAACACTGAAGTTCTCCAGGCCGGCGGCGAGCAGACGGTCGATTTCGTTGTCGAGAGACTCGGAGAGGGAGTTTTGTGATACGTTGGATTTGGGATCTGAAGACATTGCTTGTTCCTTTCAAGTGACAGGTCCTTTGCCCCAGGGAGTTGCCGCTCCCTGGGGCGTTCTCTTCTCAGCGGATTCTACGACGACGCTTTGCTGCGTTCCGGACCGACTTGGCCAGACGCCAGCGCTTCCAGTCGGCGACGCCCCCTTTCTGCCGCTGCAAGGCGGAGCGGGTGACGTCCACACCCAGCACCTCGCTGGCGTGGGCCACCAGGAGCTCCCGCGCCCACTCGGAGAGATTGGGGCGACGTTGCGCTACCGGGTGCTCGGCCTCGAGGGCGCGCTGCAGGGAGCCGAACTCCGTCTGCGAAAAGCGAATGAACAGCCCCGCGCGCCGAGGATGTCGCAGTGGCGGTCGTCCTGTTCGTGCCATGACTTAATGATATCAGTAACTGTCAAGTCTCTCTGCCAGGCACCCCTCGGAGTTCTCTTACACCTGCGGCTTTCCCCACTGGCCCCAAATGCTGAACCACGCCCCCCCTCCCCGACGAGCGCGACCGCGCGGGGAACTCCAGTCGCCCTACGGGCTCCTTCCGTCCCCGCGCCCAACCCAACAGCGGCGCCAGACCACACAGCGTGCCAGACACAAGATTCAGGATACTCCCGGGGAACAGGGCTATTGAAGGCGGAGTTCGACACTGAAGCGGCGGTCGCTGAAGTGAAGGTGTTTGTTCGATGAGGGAATAGGAGGGGTCGGGGCAGAGGGGTATCGGTGAATCGACGGTTGCGAACGTATCAGTTCGATGGAGTTGGAGGAGCTCGGTCGCGGTTGGCGTTGTGATTGAGATGGTGGAGGATCTTGCGTACGACGCGAGGCTCGGTGATGAAAGCCACGACGCGGAAAGTGCCTCCACAAGGACACAGAAGGGGGTCGATTTCGAAAACTCTTCGAAT
>DATDRI010000390.1:0-11209 GCA_035291825.1 Vicinamibacteria bacterium
CCCCGCCGATCCAGGTTTGAATTCCGAACCATCCACAGGCTACCAACGAGCGAAGGAGCGACGGTATGTTCGAGCCCAGAACTCCGAAGGAGACTCGTGCCAGCACGGGAAACGGGATGCCGAACTTGGTTCCCGCATGAGCGTTCAAGATCATCGGGATGAGAACAATCAAATTGCCCAGGGTGATGGTGAGGATGGCCTGCCACCAGTTCATCCCGCCCTCGATGAGCGCCGCCGCCAACATGTAGGTCGGTATGTTGACCGCTAGACCCACCCATAATGCCGCTACGTCATAGGTTCCCCAGGTGCGCTCGGCGATCTTGGTGGGCGCCAGATCCTCGTTGTACAGGCGGGGATCGAGTGAACGGGCGTTGAGCTCATAGAGCCCCCCCGAGCTCCGCGACATCTTCGTCAGAGTCTCTTCCATCTCAAGTTTCGCGAGAAATATGAGCCGGATGATAAGGAATCGTTTCTCGAGTTGTCAACAATACGCTGTTGACCTATGAGCCGATTTATTAAAGACTGAGTCCTCGAGCGTTCGCTGGGCTTGACCGGAACGAACGAAACCACGAACATTCTCCGGTGAGGTTGTCATGAGCAAGGGTCGGTTGGACTTTGGAATCACGTTCAAGGGGGATATGAGTCCGGAGCGAACGGTTTCCCTGGCGAAGATGGCTGAGGATGCGGGGTTCAAATACGTGTGGACATTCGATTCGCACGTCCTCTGGAAGGAACCGTTTCCCATGCTGACTCTACTGGCCGCAAACACCGGCAAAGTGCGTCTGGGAACCATGGTCACCAATCCCGCGGTGCGTGATCTGACGGTTACCGCAAGCCTGTTCGCCACCCTGAACCTCATCTCCGGTGGCCGCATGGACATGGGCATCGGGCGCGGGGACAGTTCCCGTCGGGTCTTGGGCCATCGCCCCACCACGGTGGCGGATTTGCGAAGGGCGGTCCAGCTCATCCGCGCCCTGGCGTCCGGAAAAGAGGTGGAGCTCGAGGGCCAGAAGATCCAGCTGAAGTGGGCGTCCGGCGAGCTGCCGGTTTGGGTCGCCGGATACGGCCCCAAAGTGCTGGCCATGACCGGCGAGGTCGCGGAAGGCCTGATCCTGCAGATCGCCGATCCCTTCCTCATCCGCTGGTTCACCGGTGTGGCCCGAGAGGGCGCTCAAAAAACCGGGCGAAAGAGGAGCGATATGAAGGTGATGGCGGCCGCGCCGGTATGGGTCTCGGACGACCTAGCCAAGGGGCGAGCTCAAGTGAGATGGTTCCCGGCCATGGTGGGAAACCATGTCGCCGATCTGCTGGAGCGATATCACCGGGGTGAGCTTCCCCAGGAGCTGACCGACTACATCCAGGGGCGGAAGGGTTATGACTACCAGGAGCACGCCGACAAGGACGCACACCACCTCGGTTTCATCGCCGATGAGGTGATCGATCGCTTCACCATCGTCGGTCCGCCGGAGGCCCATCGCCAGAAACTCCAGGAGCTCATTGAGGCCGGTGTCGATCAGTTCAATATCTATCTGATGAGCGGAGAGGAAGAGCGTCAGCTGGAGCTCTACGGGAAGGAGATCGTTCCGGCATTCGGTTAGCGAGCCGGATCACTCGGGGACGTCGATCTCACCGAGTGCGGCGTCCAGCATCCGCAACGCGTCGTCTACGTCCGCCTTCCCGATATTGAGGGCGGGGCTTATCCGGATCACGTTGCCGTAGAGGCCGCCCTTTCCAACCAGGAGCCCCTGCTCCCTGACGCGATCTAGAAGAGCCGCCGTCGCCTTGGGGGCGGGCGCCTTTCCTTCTCCGACCAGCTCCAGAGCCTGCATCAATCCCTTCCCGCGAACGTCTCCGATCAGCGGGTACTTTCGCGCCAATGCCTCCAGCCCGGCCCGCAGGTGGTCCCCGACGATCCGTGCGTTTTGCTTCAGGTTCTCCTTCTCGATGATGTCGATGACGGCGCGGGCCGCGGTCATGCTCACCGGGTTGCCACCGAAGGTCGAGATGGTGCTCCCCTTCAGACTGTCGGCAATCTCGGCGGTGGCGACGGTCGCGCCGACCGGTGCTCCGTTGGCCATGCCCTTGGCGAAAGTCATGATCTCGGGCTCTACACCCCAGTGCTCGATTCCGCACCAATGATCTCCGGTACGCCCCCAACCGGTCTGCACCTCGTCGCAGATGAAGACGCCGCCGTACTTCCGGACGATGTCCACTACTATCTTGAAGTACTCGGGCGGTGGAGTGATGAAGCCGCCTACCCCTTGGATCGGCTCGGCGATGAAGGCCGCGATCTTTCCGGAGGTTGTCGTCTGGATCGCCTCTTCCACGTCCGTCGCACAGCGCAGGTTGCAGCTCGGATAAGTGAGTCCAAACGGACACCGGTAGCAGTAGGCGTTGGCCACGTGCTTGATCCCGGCAACATGGGTTCCGCCCAACCGCCAGCTCGATTGCCCGGTCATCGACATGGCCAGGAAGGACCGACCACTGTAACTATGCCTGAGCGCCAAGATCTCTCCCGAACCGGTGTAGAGCTGGGCCAGCAGAATCGCCGTCTCGTTCGCTTCCGTTCCGGAGTTGGTGAAGAAGCTTTTCTTGAGATTGCCCGGAGTTATGCGTGCCAGTTTCTCCGCCACCGCCACCATGGGCTCGGTGGGGTAGAGCGTCGAAACGTGCTGCAGCGTGTCGAGCTGCTCCTTGACCTCTGCGTTTACTTCGGGATGGCAATGGCCGAGGCTGATGGTGAGTATTCCGCCGAAGAAGTCGAGATACTCGCGACCGCCGGCGTCGTAGACGTGCTTTCCCTTGCCTCGCACCAGCGGCACGGGGTTGGAGTAGTAGTTGGCGACCGAGGGGAAAATATACTCACGGTGTTTGGCGACGATCTCGGCGCCAGTCATGCCGACCACCGGCGCCCGTTTGGCTGGAGTGCCCATGCTACACCTTCGTCATCTCTTGGTACGTCTCGGGTCGACGATCGCGAAAGAACTGCCAGGTGTGTCGCACTTCTTCGATCCTATCCAGGTCGAGGTCAGCCACCACGACTTCGTCTTTGTCCCGGCTCCCTTCTGCCACGATTTGTCCGCGCGGATCGCAGAAGTAGCTGGACCCGTAGAACTCGCCAATGTCCCAGGGAAGCTCGTGCCCGACTCGGTTAATCGCCCCGATCCAGTATTGATTCGCGGCGGCATGGGCGGGCTGCTCGAGCCTCCACAAATGTTCCGATAGTCCAGCCACCGTGGCGGAGGGATTGAAAACGATCTCGGCGCCGTTGAGACCCAGGATGCGCGCGCCCTCCGGAAAGTGTCGGTCGTAGCAGATGTAAACGCCAACCTTGGCGAAGGCGGTCTGGAAGACCGGATAGCCCAGGTTACCGGGCTTGAAGTAGAACTTTTCCCAGAAACCCGGGTCACAATGCGGAATGTGGTGTTTCCTGTACTTACCGAGGTACTTGCCATCCGCATCGATGACCGCCGCGGTGTTGTAATAGACGCCGGTCATTTCTTCCTCGTACACCGGAACCACCATGACCATCCCGTACTTCTTCGCCTGCTCCTGCATCAGTTGGACCGCCGGGCCGTCGGGCACGCGCTCCACCAGCGCGTACCAGCGGGAGTTCTGCTCGGCGCAAAAGTACGGACCGTAGAACAGCTCTTGCAGACCGAGCACCTGGACGCCCTTGCTCGCCGCTTCCTGAATGAGGCCCAAGTGTTTCTCCACCATGGCCTTCTTCAGCTGGTCGATGGGATCCGATCCGGATCCGGGAGTCGAGGCTTGAATGAGGCCACCTCGGATGATTCGAGCCATTTTCAAACTCCTTACTCTGTTGGTGGGGCAAGATTAGCACCGGGAGCGACGCTTCTCAAGGCCGTCCCCCGCTGCCTACTCTGGCCGACGTTGGATCCGATCCTGTCTGCCGAGGACGATGAGGAAACTCCAGGGCCGCTTTCCAGCCGAACGACCGGGGGTTCCCGGGCGCGGCACAGAGAATCACTTGCGGTAACGAAGAAGGATTGCCGTGATGTTGTCTTTTCCACCCCGATCGTTGGCGGCGGCAACCAGACTTCGGACGGATCCCTCCAAATCGTCCTTCCTATCGGTCAAGATCTCCAGAATGTGAGTCTGAGTCACCATCCCATGCAGGCCATCGGTACAAAGCAGATAGATGTCACCATCCTCGAGAGTTTCTTCCTGTACCGTCAAGTCGATGTTCTGCTTCGCTCCCACCGCCTTGGTGATGATGTTCTTCATGGGATGATTCTCGGCTTCATCCACGTGGAGCAGACCCTCGTTGAGAGCCACCTGCACCCAGGAGTCGTCCATGGTAACTTGGTCGAACGCCTGTCCGCGAAACCGGTAGGCACGGCTGTCGCCGGCTCCACAGACAGTGATACTGGCTCCCTCTACCAGGCCTGCCACGATCGTCGTTCCCATCCCTGTGTAGTCCTCGCGGTTGTCGGCCTCCTTCCACACCCGCTTATTGGCGAGCATGATGGCCGTTCGCAGGCGATTGGCATTGATGGAGATTGCTGGATCCACTCCGTACGGCCAAGTGATCTCCTCCTCTTGGCCGGAGCGGCTGACGAAGTTTGAGACCGTTTCTACCGCCAACCTCGAAGCGACTTCACCCGCGTTATGCCCACCCATGCCGTCGGCGACGATGTAGAGGCCCGCCTGGTCGTCGATGAGCATGGCGTCCTCGTTTAGTTGCCGGCGCCTTCCGATGTCGGTGACTCCAAAGCTTTCGATCATAGGCTCCGTCGCCTCGATGGTACCGACTGATCACTCCCCCCTCTGGTGCAGCCGAATTCGAGCCTCGATTTGAACCATGAACGTGGCTGAGAGACCCCTGTGGAGGCGCAGTTTATCATTGTCGATTACACCCAGCAAACTGGAACGCAAAGCGACGGTAAGGCTTCCTGGTGTCCTTCTCCCAATTTGACAGAACTTCGACCCGCTCCTTAGAATGGTTAGATCCAACAAATCCCCATGGCGCGCTACCGAATCCTCATCATAGAGCCCAATGTCGAGCTGAGCGGGGTGCTGCAGGAATACCTGGCCAAGTCGGAATTCGAGGTCTCCGCGGTTCGCGACGCCCAGCAGGCTCTCCATGCCATCCGCCAAGGGCCTCCCGATCTGGTGCTTTGCGAGGAGGAGCTTCCGGAAATGGATGGACTGGCGTTCAGCAATGCTCTTCGACAGGCGCCCGGCTCCGACAACGTCCCGTTGATTCTGATCTCCGGTGACTCGACCCCCGAGCACCGTCTGGCCTGCCTCGATTCCGGTGCCAACGACTACCTACTCAAGCCCTTCAGCATGAAGGAGCTGGTTCGGCGTTGCCAGAAGCAGATCGAGCTTCAACAGCGTAGCGGCGTGGGGGAGCTTTCCGGCGATCTGGCCCACTTCAAGACCACCGACGTATTACAGATGCTGGAGGCGAACCAGGCTACCGGCGTGCTGCATATCGAATCGGAAGACGCCCATGGGGAGATCCATCTGTTGGATGGCTATATCTGCGGCGGATTCGCCGGACCGCAGCTAGGAGAGGACGCCGTCTACCACCTCATTCCTCTTCGTCATGGCCGATTTACCTTCGCCCACACCAACATCCGTTCCAATATCCAATCGGTGCGCTCGACCACTGAGTTCATGATGGAGGCTTTCCGTCGCCACGACGAGCGAGAGCGCCAACCCGCCCCCAGCGATCATACGAATTAGGTCGTCGCCTCTTCACGTCCTCCGCCCCGCCGGTTCTCTAGAAGAGGCTCACCTTGATCCGAAGGTACTTCTGGGGATCGGCCCGGATGTCCCTGAGCAGTCCCTGTAGCTCTCCCGTGGTTGCCGCCAGATTGTCGTAGAGCTGGCGGTCTTGGACGAGTTGACCCATGGTCCCCTCACCTCGCTCCACCCGCGCGGTGATGCTATCGAGGTTGCCGGAAAGCGACGTGAGCTTGTCGTAGAACTCACGCTCACTGACCAGGGCCCCTATCGAGCCCTCTCCATCGGCGATTCGGGCTGAAACGACGTCCAACTGATGAATCATGTTGCTAAGAGAGGCGGCGGTCTCCGGGTCGCTGACCAGCTTGCCGAGTCCACCCTCACCGTCGCGGATCTTGGTAACGATTTCCTTGAGACCGCCGGAAAGCTGACTGAGGTTGTCATAGACGACCGGATCGTTGATCAGTTTGCCGATTGTCCCCTCACCGGCGCTCAGCCGCCGGAATACTTCCTGGGCACGGCTCACGAAGTCCGACAGTTTGTCGTGGAACTCGTCTCCCTTCAGAATCTTCCCCAGGGATCCCTCTCCGGCTTTGACGCTGGCAACCAGATCCCGGACGTCTTTCATCGTTTGCGAGGCATCGGTCATGATACCCTTGATGGGATCTCCGGCCTCACCCTGAAGCACACCGCCGTCCTGAACGGGCTCATCACCCGGTTGCCCGGGCGTGATGTCCACCATCTTTTCGCCCAAGACACCCAGGCTCCCCACACTGAGCTGCGAGCTGGTGGTAATCCTGCTCTGTATGTTGCTGCGGAGCTGGAGCGTCACCTTCACCGGCCGGAGCGCCTCGGGCTCCGCGAACGCGACGCGAGTCACCGAGCCCACTTCGACGCCAGACAGGTGCACCGGCGCGCCGGCCTTCAGCCCATTGACGTCGCCGAGATAACTGTAGAGGGTATACTGGCCGCCCAGAAGTGGCAGCCCCCCTTGTCGCGTGATGTAGAGAGTGGTGAACATGAATATGCCCAGCGCGATGAGAACAACGATGCCCACTCTCAGTTGAGAATAGGTAATGGTCTTCCTTCTTGGCATGACGCTTTCCTCCGCTCGTGTAGAGAACCTCTCTAATCATCGGGACAGGAATCTTCTTACGTAGTCGTTCTCCGCCTCCCACAGCTCCTTTTGTCGCCCGCGGAACACCGCCTCCCCCTCATTAAGCACCATGAACTCGGTTCCCATGAGGGCGTTCAGATCCTCGATGCGGTGGTAGGTGGTCCGGCCGTCTCGTTTGAAAATGAAACTCTGGGCTATTTGAAACGCATCCCGGAGTTGGTGAGTGACCAACACCGTCGAGACTCCTTCCAGATCTCTGAGCTTGACGATCAGATCGCAAATGGTCGAAGCGGTAATGGGATCGAGCCCGGTAGTCGCCTCGTCGTAGAGGATCAACTCAGGCTGGTGGGCCATGGCCCGCGCCACCGCCACTCGCCGCCGCTCCCCACCGGAGAGCTCCGAGGGCATGCGATCGTAGAACTCCTCGAGCCCCACGAACCCCAGCATCGCTCGCACCCTCTCCTCCACATCGCCTTCCGACAGGTGCTCGTACTCGCGCAACCGGAACCCCACGTTCTCGGCGACCGTCAGTGAATCAAAGAGTGCCCCCTCTTGAAAAACCATCCCGATCTTGGAGCGGATGCTCATCAGTTCCTCTTCTTCCATACGACTGATTTCCACTCCTCCTATCTCGATGCTACCCGACTCGGGCTTGATCAGACCCAGGATGAGCTTGAGGATCGTCGACTTGCCGGAACCGCTTCCCCCCAGAATGATCTCGGTGCCCCCAATCGGAAGGTCGAAGGTGATATTTTTCAAAGCGTACTCCTCCGCCTCCGGATAGGCGTAGAAGACGTTGCGGAAAGAGATGACCGGGACGACGGGGCTCACGGGTAAACGAAATGGAGAATGAGGAGGTTGAGGAAATAGTCCGAGGCCAAAATGAGTACAGACGCCATGACCACCGAGCGCGTGGTCGATTCGCCTACCCCTTGCGTGCCGCCGCGAGTGGAAAGGCCCAAGTAGCAGCCCACCGCCACCACAATGTAGCCGAAGACGAAGGGTTTCGCTAACCCCATGATGATGTCTTCCATCTTGATGGCGTCTATCGCGGAGTGCCAGTAGAACTCGGTGGCCAACCGCAGGGTGAAACGAGCCACCAGGTAACCGCCCAACATACCGACCGCGTCCGACAAAACGGTCAGAACCGGAACCATGATCACACCGCTCACCAGACGCGGCGTCACCAACTTGCGGATGGGATCGGTTCCCAGGGCTCGCATCGCATCGATCTGCAGGGTCACCACCATGGAGCCGAGCTCGGCCGCCATTCCCGAGCCCACTCGACCCGCCACCATCAGCGACGTCAATACCGGCCCGAGCTCCCGGATCATGGACAGCGAGACCATCCGACCCACGTAAGGCCGTGCCCCGAAGGCGTCCAGAGTCGCCGAGCTCTGAACGGTCAGGACCATCCCGGTGAAAAGGCCGGTCAAGCACACGATGGTCAATGAGCCAACGCCCATGACGTCCATCATGTCGAAGGTGTCTTGCCAATAGCGGGGGCGTGACAGCAGATTCGCGAAGCCCCGATAGGAGAGCATCGTGAACTCCTGTATGTGCAGAATGGTGCGCTTCAGCCGCTCGAAGGCGCCGTTGACTACTGCTTCCATCGTCTGTCGGGAGACAGATCGTCGAAGAGCTCGAGTTGCCGGAGCTCTCTAATCCGATCGCGAATCTCCGCCGCCTTTTCGAACTCGAGCCTCTGCGAGGCCTGCCTCATGGCTTTGTCCAACTTCTTTATCTCGCGCCCGAGCTCTTCCGCCGTGACCAGATCCACCCCGTCCTCCGCCGCCACCGCGGGGATGGTTGGGTAGTCCTGTTCATAGACACTGCCCAATATGTCACCGATGGACTTGACGATGGTCTCCGGTGTAATTCCGTTTTGCCGGTTGTACTCCTCTTGCAGCTCGCGACGTCTCTTCGTCTCGGAAAGAGCGCGCCGCATCGACTCCGTCACTTTGTCGGCATAGAGAATGGCTTTGCCGTGGACGTTCCTGGAGGCGCGTCCCATGGTCTGAATCAACGAGCCTGCCGAGCGTAGGTACCCCTCCTTGTCCGCGTCGAGAATGGCAACCAGTGATACTTCGGGCAGATCGAGCCCTTCGCGGAGCAAATTGATGCCGATGAGTACGTCGAACTCCCCGAGGCGCAGGTCTCGAAGGATCTTCACCCGCTCCAGGGTCTCGATGTCCGAGTGCAGGTAACGACAACGAACCCCCAGCTCGGTATAGTACTCGCTCAAGTCCTCGGCCATTCGCTTGGTGAGCGTGGTTACCAAGACCCGCTCCTTACGACCCTCTCGCTCCCGAATCTCGTGAAGCAGATCGTCCACCTGTCCGCTCACCGGCCGCACCTCTACTTCCGGATCCATCAAGCCGGTGGGTCGGATGATCTGCTCCACCACCACACCCTGGGTTTTTTCGAGTTGTTCGGCCCCCGGCGTGGCGGAAACGAAGATCACCTGACCAACTCTCTCCTCGAATTCCTGGAAGCTGAGGGGACGGTTGTCCAACGCCGAGGGCAGGCGGAACCCATATTCCACCAGCGTCTCCTTGCGTGAGCGATCGCCGTGATACATACCGCGCAGTTGAGGAATCGTCTGATGGCTTTCATCAATGATGATCAAGACGTCCCGGGACAGATAATCCATGAGAGTTGGTGGCGGCTGTCCCGGCTCCCGGCCGGTCAGGTGGCGAGAATAATTCTCTATTCCGTGGCAGTATCCCACCTCCTGGAGCATCTCCAAATCAAACAGCGTGCGTTGCTCGACTCGCTGTGCTTCCAGGAGTTTTCCCTCCGAGCGGAGCTTGGCGGTGTACACGTCCAGCTCCTCCCGAATGCTCTCGATGGCCCGCACCGTCCTCTCGCGAGGCGTCACGTAGTGCGTTTTCGGATAGACGATTACCCTCTGCAAGGGCCAGAGAACCTTACCGGTCAGAGGGTCGATCTGGGAGATACCCTCGATTTCGTCTCCGAAGAGCTCGACTCTAACACCCAGATCCTCGTAGGCGGGGATGATCTCCAACACGTCACCCCGGACCCGGAAGGTTCCCCGTTGAAGCTCGTAGTCGTTGCGCTGGTACTGAATCTCGACCAACTTGCGGAGGATCTTCGATCGATCGACCCTTTCGCCCCGTTCGAGTACCAACAGCATGCCATAGTAGGCCTCGGGGGACCCCAGGCCATAGATGCACGAAACGCTCGCCACGATCAATACGTCCCGCCGCTCGAACAACGATCGGGTGGCAGAAAGCCGCATGCGATCGATCTCGTCGTTGATAGTGGCTTCCTTCTCAATGTAGGTGTCCGTCGTCGGAACATAGGCTTCCGGCTGATAGTAGTCATAGTAACTTACGAAATATTCAACCGCGTTCTCCGGAAAGAAGCTCTTGAACTCCTGGTAGAGCTGGGCACCCAGGGTCTTGTTGTGAGCGATCACCAGCGTGGGGCGGTTGACTTCCTCGATCGCCTTGGCGATGGTGAAGGTCTTTCCCGAGCCAGTCACCCCGAGGAGAACCTGATACGGATCGTGCCGTTTCAGCCCCTCCACGAGCTCGGCAATGGCCCTCGGCTGATCCCCCTTGGGCTCAAAATCCGACACCAGGCGAAAGGCGCCGGGCTGGGCCTTGGGTAACGTCCGGGACGCCGACATCGATGGCTCGCGTTTCAGTTGATTGCTAAGCAATCCTGCAACTTAGCACGCGTGGATCGAAGGGTCAACTTCTCGTGACGTCGCCACGATTCGGCTTGTCGGTGAGGCCTCCTGAGGGAGGAAAGGCCCACCGGCCGAGACGTTAGGAAGGAAGGTTAAGCGCGCGGGGAGCGAACTATTCGGGGAGGGCGCCACCCTTTTTCTTGGAGTATTGACGATATTGGTAGCTCCGTGACTCTTCCCGCGTCAGCTCCATCCCCTTTTCGTACGGGAACATGTGGACCGCATCGTAGTCGGGGGGGCAGAACTTCGCGCACAGCTGACAGCCGATGCACGTCTCTACGTTCACCTCGCAGACCTCACCGACCGCGCCCGGCTCGGGATCCGGTACCAGGGTGATGCAGTCTTTTACCGGGCAAACATGAATGCAGAACTCGCAGCCTCGTCCGAAACACTTCCCCTGGTCGACGTAGGCCAACATTTTTGGCTGTTTCTTGCGGGGCCCGGTGATCAGAACGTCCTGCATCAGTTACCCTCCAACGGTTGACGCCATTATAACGAAGCCTTCGCGCTGCTACAAAAAACTAGTTATACTTGAGTGCTCATGGCAGAAAGCAGGATTTTCCAGAAAGGGCTCGGACTGAAATCCGAAGTCAAGGGACCCCTTCAGAAGGACTACAAGGGCTGGATCGTCGACCTCGCCCGGGCCCACGATTTCCGAC
>DATDRI010000391.1:0-2727 GCA_035291825.1 Vicinamibacteria bacterium
CGGCACACGAATGCGGTCCCGATCCCTCAGACACACGCGGATGTCATCGGCCGAGAATCGAGGCATCTCCAGAGGTAGAGGCAGCCCTTCTCGTGACATGAGAAGCTCGTAGAAGGTCTTGAGCTCCGTCCAACGTTCCTCTTCCTCCGACGGTAGACTCCCACCGGAGCGGAGCTTGGTATCGTTCAGAGATCCGAACTCGCTAATAAGATCGAGAACGGTTGCCATAGCCGCGGTCCCCTCGGTCCTTTTTTCCCGCTATCCAGACATTCGGCTATGCGAGACGAAGTTGGACCGGTCCTGGAACAGGAAAGTCGCCAGGTCTTCGTCCGCCATCGAGAAGGATCCCACCACCGCCTTCGCATTCTCGAACATCGTGCGAGCCCGTAGTCGGAGCCCCTCGCTCTCGTAGAGCCTCCCCAGCGCGCTCAGATATTCTGGATTGCCGGGATCGAGCCTGGACGCGGTCTTAAGATTCTGCTCCGCCTCCAGCCGCGACTTGCGATTCTGTGCCAGGGCTAGTCCGAGCAGGTGAAAGTAATCAGCGCGATCGCTGGCGAGCTCGATAGCTTCCCGGCAGAGCAGGATCGCCTGCCAATAGTCCTTTTCATCGAAGGCTTTCTTGGCACGCTCAAAAATGGCGTTGGCGTGCTTCTGATCTTCTCTCGCCGCCTGGGCCTCGTCCTCTGCGCTCGCCTGCCTCGGCATATCGGCTGAGCACGTCCGGTTGGAGAGTGCAGCAAACGCCTCGCTCACCCGGGTGAAGAGGAAGGAGAGTTTTCTTCGGAAATCGGGATCGGCGATATGTGAATAGCGCTCCGGATGGAATTCAAAGATCTTCTTCTGGAAGGCGCGTTTGATCTCGTCCGATTTCGCGTTGGGCTCGACTCCCAGGACCTGCCAATCGTCCTGCTGCTGAAAGAGCTCGAAAAGCTGATCGATCTTCTGTCGCGCCGGTCCATCGGGGCTTTCTGGTGTCTTTGCCGCACCAGGTTTGGGAGCTCGTGCCTCTACTCTATTCACCGGCTCGCCCTGGAGCTCGATGACACCGGCGCGCAGCAATCCGAGTAAGGTTCGAGCGGTGTCTTGCTCGGAGAGGGAGCTCACCTTGAACACGTCGCCGGGAGTCACCGTGCCGTCGATCCGCGAGAGAATGAAGGCTTCCTCAGGAGTCAGGCTCACATTGTGGAAGTGAAGCAATGGGGAGGAGATGAGTCGTAGGCGGCGGTCCTCGAGCAGCAGGGCCCGGAGGTGTAGGTTGATGCTGGTGGTGCGCCGCGCTTCTCTCATAAGGCTGTCGGCCACCGAGTCATCGGAGGAAGCCGTAGTCAGCTCGGCCGCGAGTTCCTGTGCCGAGTCAGAAATGTCTTCCCCATCGGTGAAAATGGTGCTCGGTCCGTTGGGCTCGACCGTGGGGAGAGAGCGCAAGGCTTGTACGAACTCGGCGCCCGAATGGAATCGCTTCAACGGATCCTTGGCCAAGGCGTTTTGCAAGACGGCCCGGACCGCGACGGGCAAGCCCAAATTCGCGCAATCGATGGAACGAGGCTCCTCGCTGACTATCTTCAGGAGCACGCCGGTCAAACTGTCACCTGGGAAAGGCTTCTCACCGGACAAGCATTCATACAGGATGCAGCCGAGTGAGAAGAGATCCGATCGGCCATCCACTTTTCCGCCCCGCGCTTGCTCCGGCGACATGTAATCGGGCGTTCCGAGGATGCTCCCCCGGGCGGTTAGTGTCGTCGAGGCTTCGGTTTTGGCGATTCCGAAATCGGTCACTTTGACCTGGCCGGAAGGGGAAACCATGATGTTGGCGGGCTTCACGTCCCGATGGACGATCTTCTGCTGGTGCGCGTAGCCGAGTGCCTCCGCCACCTGGGTCAAGACCTTCGTTGTGTCGGAAAGGCCGAGGCGCCGATGTTTCTTGAGGACGGCCTCCAGGGTCTCGCCTTCCACGAACTCCATCACGATGACACACCGCTCGTCGGTCAAGATGACGTCATGGGTGGTGACGATATTCGAGTGATGCAGCTTGGCCGCCACCTGAGCCTCGCGCAAGATGCGCTCCCGGAGGTCTTCTATCTTGCTCGGATAGGCGAAGTTGTCCAGGCGGAACTGCTTGATGGCCACCGTGCGGTTCAGTATCTCATCGTGGGCTCGGTAGACGTCGGCGAAGGCACCCGCTCCCACCTTGGACTCGATGTGATAACGGCTGCCCACCGCTGCCGCCACGGCGTGGCGGGCTGTCTTGGGGTCGGTTGCTCCAGAATCGGTCATGGCTGCCTGCTCATCTGGAGGCACGAGGCTGGGGGCGACGCCTCGAAACGAGTGGGATAGCAAGAAACATGCCCGGCGTCGCTGGCCCGGCGCGCTCCCGAAAGTGATTTACGTCAAGCGGGTTACAAGGTCGGAGCTCGTCGCTCGGAGTGGGGAAAATAGGGGGAATCGGCAACGAGGCTGTGGGGAAGTTCCCGTCACAACCGCCGAAAGTCGACGGGGTGTTAACCCACGTAAGGTGGCGTCTTGGAGAAAGCTTCCGGTCTGGTTTCCTTCCACCCGGAGCCTTCCCGTGCTAATCTAGCCCGCCTGAAAACAGGTCGGGCAGGCGCTTTAGACAATTCCCATGAACGACGGAGCTCTCTGGTTCACTCTCGGTCCTTGCCTGGCGCTCATCCTGGCGGCGGAGTTCGTCAACGGTTGGACGGACGCCCCCAACGCCATCGCCAC
>DATDRI010000392.1:0-14122 GCA_035291825.1 Vicinamibacteria bacterium
GGCACCACCTCCTTCCAAATGCCCTCCCCCATAGCGAGCAGGGATTGTTTCGCGGCGGTGCGGACCCACCACTCGCGGTCGCTGAGCAGGGCGACGACTTTGCCAGCAAGGTCTTGACGCCCAAGATCCCCGAGCGCACGAGCCGCGTGAGCCCTCACATACCAGACTGGATCCTGGAGCAGCTTCACGGCGGTTCCGGAGGCCGCCGCGCCTCCGATCGAACCCAACGTTTCCACCGCGGCCTTCCGGACCAACGGCTCCGGATCGTCTGCCAGCTCGGCAAGATTTTTGTCGAGACCCTGGCTTTCCGGATAGCGACAGAGGAGGGTCGCAGCCCAGAATCGAACCGACGGCGTCGAGTCCTTCAGCAGCGGGAGGAGTTGGTCAACGATCGGAAGTTGGAATTGATCCAACTGCGTAGCTATCCGAGAAAGGGGGTGAAGCTGCCGAGGGAGCGCCTCGACGAGAAGCTCGGCGGCTTCCCGGGTTCCCAAACCACCGAGGATGACGATTGCGGCTCCGACCACGTCCTGGTCTGGATCGACGAGTCCTCGCTTCAGAAGTGGAAGGAGCCCTTGGTAACGAACGTGGCTCAATACTCGGAGCGCCGCCACCCGCCTCCACTTCCCCACTTCTCGCCGGTGCGCTCGGGCGTACTTGACCCACCTCTGAACGCCCCATCTGTTGACCAGATAGATGGCAAAGGCTTCCGCCATCCACCCCGGTGAGGCTGTGTCGGCGGCAATCCGTTCTAGCGTTCTTCGCGGGAGTCGCTCCAAACCTCGTTCGATGAGACGGGCTCGTTCCTCCGCTGAAGCGGTCTGCCCCGCCTTCTCCAACCAGTCGTGCAACCGTCGCACCCGGCGATGCCGCCCATCGTACAGGGCGCGATTGACAAGGATGTACGCCATGGAGGCCAGCCAAATCGAGGCGACGATTACGAACAGAGGAAGAAGGAGAGACTCGAACTCTGTCAAAAGGATCTCCGGTAATAGAGGCCCAGGCTCCGTCTATCGAAAAAGGGCTCCTCGTGGGCGAAGTCGATCACGACCCCTACCTGGTCCTTGAGCGTGATACCGAAACGCAGGTCGACAAACGTAAGCCATCCTTCCGCCGGCTGCCTGACCAGTGAGGTGATATCGAAGATTCGCTCCCCGGCTGCGACTCCCCCCGAGAGGCGGAAGCGGGGTCCGGCATACCAGATACCTGTAAGCGAGTAAGAGCTCGAATTCACCTCGAGCTCTTGATTGCGCACCAGATTGACCTGCCCACCAATTTCACCCCGCGCGAAGTAGTAGGTGGCAGACGGCGAGACAACGCGAACCTCGGTAGAAGTGAAGTTTAAGTATCGATAGGCGACGGTGCCGACTAGACCACCTACTAAACGGCGGGAGAGCGCTCCCTCGGCCATGTATCGGAAGTAGAACTCTGGATCGGCCGTGAACCCGGCCCGGCCGTTGATGGTCCACTCGCCGAAACGCTTGTAGGCGGCACCGATGAACACGTGATCGACGAGCCGATCCCGGCGCTGTACCTCAAAGGCGAAGTAGAAGCCGCCACGGGCGGGGTCTTGATAAGTGAGCTGGGTACCGTCGGTCCCCCATGTCACGTCGCTGTCATCGATCGAGACGTCGGAACGGGCGGCTCCGATTTGGAGAGACCAGAACTCGTCCTGCGCGAGGGTCTCGGGCGGAAAGAGTAGCAGGGATGCGGCTAGTGCCGAGGCAGACGCCGTCCAACCGACCCTTCTGGCGCAGCAGCCGCCCGCCTTCGTCCCCTCGATCACCGTGCGGTCCTTAAACTCCCTGCGTCTACACCCATCAGGGCTCGACGCGAGATATCCCGACCACTCACGAGGATTTCGGTTTCCCGAGTCGGGCACACGACTCGCCGGGAGCCTCCTCCCGTCTCCGTCGCCTCACAAGTGATCAGATTCGACCAGACTACGCAGTTATTGCTTCGCGCTTGGGCGGAAAAACAGCGAGGGATCATCCTTCCATGGAAGGACGATCCCTCGCCGACTTGCTATAGCAGCCCGCGCCCGCCCCTACCTGGTCTTGGAGTTGGTCGTTGAGGTGTACGTGTAGTAGTAGACCCAGCTGCCGCCGCTCTTGTACTCGATGCGGAAGTTGAAGCTACTGTCAATTGATGTCCGCCTCCCGGACCAACCCAGTCACGAGTTTATGCACAAGATCGGTAAAGTCAAGCGAACAATCCGGTTGGCGTCTGGGGGACTCGATTACATCGACAGATTTTCGCACCGGGTGGGATCCGATGGCCTTCTCGTCCGTCGGTCGCAGACCGCCCGGCCCTCTCAGTATCCGACGGCGCTACCCTCCTGACGGGGATCGCCGGCTCCCAGACGCATTCCAGTTCCGGGATCCACATAGATGGTATGCGCGTCGCCCATGCTCGTTCTCTCGGCGAGAGTATGCCCTTTGGCGCGAAGGGCCTCGCCGACGTCTCTTACCAAGCCGTGCCTCTCGAAGAGAAGAACGTCCGGAAGCCATTGATGGTGGAAGCGAGGGGCGTCGACCGCCTCCTGGACGTTGAGGCCGTGGTCGATGACGTTGAGGATGATCTGGAAAACGGTGTTGATGATCCTTGGACCCCCCGGGCTGCCGGTCACCAGCAGAACTCTTCCGTCCTTCAGGACGATAGTGGGTGTCATGGCCGACAGCGGGCGTTTGCCGGCCTCGATGGAGTTCGCCTCTCCCTGGATGAGGTTGTACTGGTTCGGCGTGCCCGGTTTCGAGGAGAAGTCATCCATCTCGTTGTTCAATAGAAAGCCCGCCCCGGGCACGGTGACCCCGGAGCCATAGGCACCGTTCAAAGTGTAGCTAGTGGAGACGGCGTTGCCCTCTCGATCCACGACCGAAAAATGCGTGGTCTCTCCCGCTTCGTAGGGAAGCGGATCGCCGGGACCGAGCTCGCTAGCCAGCGTGGCGCGATTCGGGTTGATGCCCGCTCGCCGCTTTTCCGCGTAGGCCTTGGAGATGAGCCCGCGAAAAGGGACCGGCGAAAAGTCCGCATCGCCGAGATAGTGCGCGCGGTCGGCGTAGGCTCGCTTCATCACCTCGCTCAGCAGATGGAGATAGGCCGATGAATTGAGACCCAGGTAGGCCAGATCCTCCGGCTCCACCATGTTGAGCATCTCGATCAGGACGATGCCTCCCGAGCTGGGAGGTCCCATGGATACGACCGTATGGTCGCGATAGGTTCCCAGCAAGGGCTGGCGTTCCACGGCGCGATAGCTCTTCAGGTCCTCTCGGGTGATGAATCCCTCCCCTCGGCGGATCTCCTCCACCAGGAGCTCGGCCACTCTGCCTTGGTAGAACGCCGGAGCGCCGTCTTCGGCGATGAGCCGCAGCGTCGCGCCCAGATCTCTTTGTACCAGGATCTCGCCCTCTTGGAAGTGGTTTCCGTTGCGAAGAAAGATCCGCCGACTCTCCGGGAAGCGGGAAAGAAGCGAAGCGTTCTCTTCCAACGACTCGACGAGCTCATGACTCACCGGGAATCCCTCTTCCGCCAGGCGAATGGCGGGCTGTAGAACCGTGTCGCGCGCCAGACGGCCGTGCTTTTCCAATGCCAGCAAGAGGCCAGCCACCGTGCCCGGCACGCCAGCCGAAAGATGTCCGATGGTAGAGAGATCGGGAACGACCTCTCCGTCTTCGTCCAGGTACATGTCGCGGTGAGCGCGGGTGGGCGCGGTTTCCCGGTAGTCGATGGTGAAGTCCCTCCCGCTGGCGGCCTCATGATAGACGAGGAAACCTCCGCCCCCGATGTTTCCCGCCTCGGGCTCGACCACCGCAAGGGCGAAGCCCACCGCCACCGCCGCATCGACCGCGTTGCCGCCTCTCTTCAGGATCTCGATACCGACCTCCGAGGCGAGGGGGTTGGTGGAGGCTACCATGGCATGCTCGCCTCGAACCGGCGGCCGGGAGGCGGTTTGCACTGGGGTGCCGCGGACACCGAGGGCCAGTATGAGGAGGAGAGCGCAAGGAAAGAGGCGTCGCATGGTCTTTCTCAAGTAGTGGGGACTAGCTTAGTCTCCACGTTACGGGCGCTTCAAGCGGGGACACGCTTGCCAGCCTATGGCCGGGCTTGATTGAATGGCGTTCATGTGGTGGTCTGGGGGCAAGCGGAAACTGGAAAGCCTGGGTCGCACCATCTACCAAGCCTCCCGGAACTTCGATCGAGACGGGTGCTTCGATCATGCCGCCTATATCTCCTACTTCGCCCTCCTATCGTTGCTGCCGCTCGCCATCCTCTTGGTCGCTCTGGGTGCCGCAGCGATCGGCTCCGTCGACGCTGCGGAGAAGGGCGCCCAGTTCTTGCTGAAAGATCTGATGAGCCTCCTCGGCAAAGACGTCTTCGCCCGGGCCCGGGAGGTGGGAAGCCAGGCGGGACGCTTCGGATGGCCCTTCTTCTTCTTGGCCCTGTGGACGGCCAGCAAGGTTTTCTCCAAGGTGGAGCAGGCCCTGGATCACGTCTTCCAGGTGGAGAAACGGCGGTCCTTCCCGGCGCGAAAGATCTTCGCCTTCGGTCTGGTGGCTCTGCTGGTTCTGCTTCTGGTCGTCATGGTTGCGTTTGCGGGAGTGGTAAACGCCTTCAATCGTTTCCTGGAGACCAGTGCGCTGGCGGGTACCGTATCCAATCCCCTTTATGTTGCAGTCAACAGCGCCGCCACCCGTTACCTGATCCCTTGGCTGGTGAGCGTTTTCACTTTCAGCTTCGTGTACAAGGTGCTGCCGGCGACCTGGGTTCCGACCCGCGCCGCGGTGGTGGCGGGTGTGGTGAGCGGAACGCTTTGGGAGGGGCTCAAGAACGCCTTCACCCTTTACGTGGGTCGCTTTGCCAACTATCGGATGACCTATGGTGCTCTGGAGACGGTGGTGGTGTTCGCCGTTTGGATCAACCTGTCGGCCGCCCTGCTTCTCTGGGGGGCGGAGTTGGCGGCGGTGCTGGCGGGTGCGCGGGGTGAAGAGACGAAAGCTTAGACCGCCATGGACATGCCCGGCACGAGGGGGAGAGTCATGCCTCGGTCATTCTCTGGTCGGGGGTCCTGAGTCCGAGCTTCTTCCCGTGTCGCGTATCAGTAAGACGATCTCCCCCGGTTTCACCAGGCCGAGGTTCTCGCGAGCCAGTCGTTCCACCGCCAGCGGGGAAGTCTTCAATGCGCGGATCTCTTCCAGCAGGCTCTGGTTCTGGGTGCGCAAGGTGACGATCTCTCGATCCAGGGACTCGATCTCTTGACGGGCCTTCACGAGCTCCAGCAGTCCGCGGTCTCCGAAGAGCGCGTTGAGCGTGGAGGCGGCCACGATGAGGAAGAGGGCGAGGCTGAGCGCCTTGCGTTTGAGCGAGACGTCGGTTTTCTCTGTCCGCGGCCTGAGGGCTCGGTGCACCGTCTTCGATCGTACGGCCAACATAGGGTTTGAGATATCTTACCTTTATACCGTAACCGGGAGCGCCGAGACAATCGCCAATGGCGGACCGACTGTGCTACCGTGCGCGCCGGACGCCTCTCATGTCGTATCTTCTGGTTCTTACCACGGTCGGAAACGAGGAGGACGCCGCCCGTCTGGCCAGGAGTCTGGTGGAGAAGCGGCTGGCGGCCTGTGTGAACGTCCTCGGCCCGGTGCGGAGCTTCTTTGTCTGGAAGGGGAAATTGGAAGACGACTCCGAGCGGCTCCTGTTGATGAAGACACGATCGGATCGATACCCCGAGCTCGAGGCCGCGCTCCGTGAGCTTCACCCTTACCAGGTGCCGGAGGTCATAGCCATCCCGGTGGAGCGCGGATGGCAGGCCTATCTCTCGTGGATCGACGAGAACGTGGGTGTCTAGCGCGGTCAGATCTCGGCCAGCGCCTGCCGCAAATCCGCTTCCAAATCCTCCAAGTCCTCGACGCCGACCGACAGTCGAACCAGCCCCTCGGTGACGCCGAAGCGAAGGCGGTCTTCCACCGGGATCGAGGCGTGGGTCATGGTCGCCGGGTGGCTGATCAGGCTCTCCACACCCCCCAGGCTCTCCGCCAGAGAAAAGACGGTGACCCCTTCCAGGACCTTGCGGGCGGCCTGCAGAGAGCCGGTCTCGAAGGAGATCATGCCTCCGAATCCGCTCATCTGCTTCTTCGCCAGCTGGTGGCCGGGATGATCGGGAAGCCCGGGGTAGTAGAGCTTCTGCACTTTGGGGTGCTTGGAGAGAAACTCGGCCAGGGCGACGGCGTTCTGGTTGTGCCGTTCCATCCGCAGAGCGAGAGTCTTGGTGCCCCGCAGCAGTAACCAGGAATCGAACGGAGAGAGAATGGCACCCACCGCGTTCTGGACGAACGCCAGGTGCTCGATGTCCTCCTGGCGTGAGGCCACCACCATGCCGCCCACGCTGTCGCTGTGACCGTTGAGATATTTGGTGGTGCTATGAACGACCAGGTCGGCGCCCAGCTCCAGGGGACGCTGGAAGAAAGGACTCATGAACGTATTGTCCACCACCACCCGGGCTCCGAACCGATGAGCCAGTTCGGAGACGGCGCGGAGATCGGTGATTCGCAACACCGGATTGGTGGGCGTCTCCAGGAAGACGAGCTTGACGTCGTCGCCCATCGTCTTTTCGACTGCCTCGATCCGTGAAGAGTCGACATAGGTGAAACGGATTCCGAACCGCGTGAGAAGGCGCTGGAACAGCCGGTAGGTTCCGCCGTACAGATCTTCTGTCACCACCACGCGATCGCCTTGCTTCACGAAGGTGAGCACCGCGGATATGGCGGCCATGCCCGAGGCAAAGGCCAGCGCTCCCCGGCCCCTTTCCAGGGCGGCGATATTGGCTTCCACCGCCGATCGGGTTGGGTTCTGAGTCCTGGCATACTCGTATCCCTTGTGCTTGCCCAGAGCCTCTTGAACGTAGGTCGAAGTCTGGTAGATCGGGGTGATGATGGCCCCGGTGGACGGGTCGGGATGTTGACCGGCGTGGATGGCGTCGGTGGCAAAGCCCATAACGGGGTTCCTCCTGGTGGTCGGTACGGAAGCGATCTTCCGGAAAACGGGCCTGCGATGTTACCCCCCAGTCCGCCGAGAGTCAAAATAGAGCCTTTATTCCCGGGTCTCCATCTGTTAGCTTGAGAAGACATGCCGGCTCTCTGGTGCAGCGATCTCTTCAAGCGGTTCAGGCCGCGCCTTCGCCTGGACGATTTGTTGCGAGGTCGTCTGCGACCGAAGGAGCCTCCCATCGTCGCGCTGGACGGCGTGAGCTTCTCCGTCGAAGAAGGGGAGATGGTCGCACTGCTGGGAGCGAACGGCGCCGGAAAGACCACCCTGCTCAAGACGGTGGCCACTCTGGTGATGCCCGACGGTGGGGAAGCCATGGTAGCCGGTCACGCGCTCAGCCAAGAGATCGACGTGCGGCGATCGATCGGGTTGGTGACCAGTGAAGAGCGGAGCTTCTACTGGCGCCTCACCGGAAGGGAGAACCTGGCGTTCTTCGCCGCCATGCACGGACTGGACTCCCGGCAGCTCCCGGAGCGCCTGCGAGAGCTCTCCGCCGCATTCCAGCTCGAGCCGTTCATCGACCGGCGCTTCGACGCTTGCTCCTCGGGAATGAAGCAGCGTCTGGCGCTGGCCCGCGCTCTGCTCCATCGTCCCCGCCTGCTGCTCCTGGACGAGCCGACGCGCAGCGTCGATCCCATCGAAAGCCAGGCGCTGCACGCCGCCATCCTGCAGCTGGTGAACGAGGATGGAACGGCGGTGCTTCTGGTGACTCACAACCTCGGCGAAGCACAGAAGCTCTGCCGGCGCTTTCTGGTCATGCAATCGGGGCGTTTGTCCTTCGACGGAACCCCATCGGAGCTGCGGGATCTGGGAGAGGAAACGACGGGGGCCCACTACACCTTGCTCCTCGATCGCCCCGTCCAGGGTTGGAAGGAAACGCGCGGCGTCGCCAGCGGAGAGCTAGTGCGAAGCGGCGAGCCGAGCGAGGTTTCGGTAGTGCTGGAACCTAACGCCGCCATCGGTGACGTGGTTGCCGCACTCCACCAAAAGGGAGCGCGCGTCCTCACGATCCACCCCCGAGCCGGGGCCATCGAGCGGGCCCTCCGGGAGGCGGGAACGAAGGGGCCTGCCGCCAAGAAGCCTTTGCTTCCGCGACCGCCGCTCGCTCCCGCCAGGAAGGCGGAGGGAAGGAGGATGCTCCAATTCCGGGCGTTTCTCCGCCGCGATCTACGTCTTTATCTTTCCTACCGGTTCGCGTTCGCGCTGGGTCTGGTGGGAATCCTTCTTAATGTCGCGGTCTTTTTCTACCTGGCGCAACTTGTCACCGAGGCGCGTGTTCCCGTTCTGCAGCAATACGGGAGTGACTTCTTTCCCTTCATTCTCATCGGAATCGCCTTCCGCGGGTACCTGGGAGTGGCCCTCGGTCACTTCGCCACTTCCTTGCGAGGGGAGCAGATGATGGGAACGCTGGAGATGCTTTTGGCCAGCCCCCTCAAGCTATCCACGTTGGTTGGCGCCACCACCAGCTTTACCTTCACCTACCACACCGCCACGGTGGGTGGTTACTTGCTGCTCGGCCTTCTGATGGGAAGCCTGTCGCTCAATCGGATGAGTCTACTGGTGGCGCTTCTGGTGATGATTCCCACCGTGGCCTCCTTTGCCGCCTTGGGAATGCTGTCAGCGGCATTCATGATGACGGTGAAGCGAGGCGATCCGGTCAACTTCCTCATCAACGCCACCGCCACGCTCTTCGGCGGCGTGTACTTCCCAGTCGAGGTCTTGCCCGACTCTCTGCAGCTGATCTCACGGGCCCTTCCCATCACCTACAGCCTGGATGCCATGCGCAAGGCGCTCCTCCTGGGAGCTGGCGTCGGCGAGGTCGTTTCGGAGCTGGTGGTACTCGCGGTCTTCGCGATGGTGCTCTTGCCGCTCGGCCTTCTGGCCTTTCGCCGTGCCCTCAGACAGGCGCGCCGAGACGGCACGCTGGGGCAGTTCTGAGGCCAGCGTCTAGAAGCGGAAGGTGACGCCCCCCGCCAAGCGGTTGAGATCGGGGCTGGCTTCGATCTGGATGTCGGTGAAGGGAAGGGTCAGATCGGGAGCCTCGTCACCGGTTTGAACGGCGAACCGGCGATAGTCCAGCCTCACACCCACGTGATCGCTGAAGAAGATCTTGCCTCCGAAACCGAAGTTCAAGGTGCCGAAGTTCCCCAGGAACTCCTCGGGGAGCTCGTCGAGGTTGGCCCGGCCGATGAGGACTCCATAGCCGATGGTGCCATAGGGATAGAAATCACCGATGGGTATCTGCACCACGAAGTTGCCCATGACGTTGGTAAGCGAGGCGCCGAAGTCCAGCGCGCCGACCTGGAAGTCTTTGACCGGCGAGTACTCGAGAGCGAACTCCACGCCCACGATGCGGCCGAAGGCGCCGATGCTGCCTCCAACAGTCGTCATGTCCTCCAAGAGAAACTGATCGGTATAGCTGCGGCCCAAGTAGAACCAGGCTTGTCCTTCCGCGGCGGCATTTCCAGTGAATGACAGCAGCGCCGCGGCGGAGACGATACCCACCATCCAGGTCTTCTTCATTCCCACCCCCATACACCGTGGTTCGTTTCACTACATTGTCGCATGACGTTGCGCCGAATGAAAGGTTTGGACGATGATCGGCCGCAGGTGAGCACCTGGAAGTTGAAATGCGTGGTTTGTGGGAGCGAGCCGGATCGCGGTGACCGGGTTTTCCGATGTTCCTGCGGCGGCGTGCTGGACATCGTGACGGAGCCTTCCCTCAGCCGGAAGGATTTCCCTTCGCCGCACGACTCGCTGTGGCGCTACCGGGAGGCAATTCCCATTGACGACGACTCTTCGATCGTTAGTCTGGGCGAGGGATTGACGCCCCTCCTCGCCATCGAGCTGGACGGGACAGAGCTTCAGCTGAAGCTGGAATATCGTTCGCCCACCGGTTCTTTCAAGGACCGCGGCGCCTCGGTTCTGTTGAGCCGTCTCAAGGAAATGCAGATCGAGGAGATACTGGAAGACAGCTCGGGCAATGCGGGCTGCTCGATCGCCGCCTATGCGGCGGCGGCGGGAATCCGCTGCCGGGTGCTGGTTCCCCGGGACATCGCAGCGGAGAAGGCGATCCAGATCGAGAGCTATGGAGCGGTCCTGGAGCGCGTCTCGGGAAGCCGTGACGAGGTGGCTGCCGAAGCGCTCCGGCGCTCGAGCCAGATCTTCTATGCCAGCCACAACTGGCAACCCTTCTTTCTACAAGGAACGAAAACGCTGGCCTACGAGATCTTCGAGCAGGCCGGGACCTTACCCGACGTTATCTTCTTCCCGATCGGAAATGGCTCCTTGCTTCTGGGAAGCTTCAAGGGGTTCAGGGAGCTCCAGGCCCTGGGCTGGATCGAGAAGATGCCTCGTCTGGTGGGAGTGCAAGCGGCATCTCATGCTCCCGTCTATGCTCGGGTCACCGGAAAGAGGCCGGAATCCCCAAACGCTTTCACCCTCGCCAAGGGCATAGCGGTGCGGGAGCCGGTAAGGCTGGAGCAGGTGGCGGGGGCCATTGAGGCGAGCGGAGGCACGGTGGTGGTGGTCGACGATCCCCAAATCCGCACCGCACAACGAGACCTGGCGCGCGCCGGCTTCCTGGTCGAGCCGACTTCGGCGGCGGCGCTGGCCGGTTATCGTATTTGGAAGGCGACCGAGGTTGGGGAAGAAACGAGAGTGTTGCTCCCGCTGACGGGTTGGGGGATCAAGGACCTGGCTTCTCTGGATGAGTTGAACAGGCTGCGGTGAGCCCTATCTCAAGACCCGCTCCACGAAGAACTTCACAAATCGTTCCGCATCGACCTCGATGCAGACCTTCGCATTGGAGGTCAGCTCCTCCCGGCCGATCACCGTCCTGGTGCCGTGCGATTCCTTGAACTCCATGGAATAGCCCTTGCGAGCGGCCACCGTCTCCCCACGAGTCTTTTCTCCTTGCGTCTCCACGCCGATATGGAGAGGCTGCGTCTTGACGAAACTGGGGTCAATGGCGACGCCCACCGCCAGCGGATCGTGCATCATGATGCCGTCGGCTCCCCGCTCGTTGAGATGGAACTTGGTGAGATCCCAGACCAATCGACTGATGGGGTTGACGGTTTTCTCGACCGAAGGCAGGTCGTCCGCTCCCAGGACAGTCTTCTCGGTGACGTCCAGTCCCACCATAACGATGGGAACGCCCGAGTGGAAGACCATTTCCGCCGCTTCCGGATCGTTGTAGATGTTGAACTCGGCAGCCGGCGTGATATTGCCACCAGAAAGAGAGCCCCCCATGAGGACGATTTCCTTGACATGGGGGGCGAGATCGGGACGGAGCTTCAGGGCCAGAGCGATGTTGGTGAGCGGGCCCACCGGGATCAAAACGATCTCCCCGGAATGCTCTTGTATCTTGCTGATGATGAGGTCGGTGGCGGTGCCCGGATAGGGTTGGATGGAGGGAGCGGGCAGCTCGACGTTGCCGAGTCCGTTCTCTCCGTGCACGTGCTTCGAGGTTACCAGCCGGCCCACCAGAGGAGCCTCGGCGCCTCGCGCCACCGGGATCTCTGGGCGACCGGCGAGCTCGAGGATCTGTCTGGCGTTACGCAGACCTACGTCGACCTCGACATTTCCCGCTACCACGGTGATGCCTTCCACGCTCAGCTCTGGCGAGGATAGGGCCAGCAGAATCGCCAGAGCGTCGTCGATGCCAGGATCGACGTCGAGTAGAACCGGTCTCCTTTGGGTCCGTTCAGCCTGTTGAGCCTGGGAAACACCGGCCACCAGCATCATCAGGACAGCCATCCATCCCGCTCGCTTCCTCATGGATTCGGTTTCCGGGTCTCTTCCTCCAGCACACCGCGGCCGCAGCATACCCTGTGGCGGAGCCGCGGTAAAGGGAGTTGGAACCGCACGTGATGACGCTGTCCGGGGAGGGAAATCACTTGCCTTCTAAGGGCCATCTCGTTCATAATAAAGGATAAATCCCGGAGACAGCGTGACTGAGAAGGTTCTTTTGCTGGGCCAGGGACTACCCTGGCCTTCGAAGACCCGGTTCGTTGGCCGTCGCCGCCCCGGCGCGACGGCAACGGACCAAGAAACGTGTCTTGTCGGTCGAGGATAGAGAGACAACCATGGGACTCCAAGGCCAACTCGAGGAAATGCCCTTCGTGGACATTCTCCAGCTAGTGGCCTTCTCCCAGAAGACCGGGTACCTCCATCTGGAAAGTCCCCTGGGTCGGGGCTCCGTCGTTTTCCGGGATGGGATGGTGGTTTGCGCCTACTCCTGGTCGACGCTCGACTATGTCCGGCGGATCGCCGCCGGACACTACCAGCAAGATCAAAAGGACACCGTCATCTTGGCGCTGGTCGAGACCTCTCTTCGTGAGATGGCCCGATTGAAGGAGGGAAGTTTTCGGTTCGAGCTGTCGGAGCAGATCGAAGCGGAGCTGGAAGGCGTGGACATCTCCGCCTTTCTCCTCGAGCAGGGAATTAACGCGCAGCACTTGCTCCTGGACCTGACGCGAGAGCTTGACGAGGACCGTCGGGACACCACCGCCAGGTTGGAATCGGCGTTCAAGGCGGAACCGAGACCCACTGCCGAGGCTTTCGTCCGGGCCGAACCGTCAGCCAGCGCGACCGGCGGTCCGACCGAGTCAACCCTGAACGAGCCCCTTCCGCCCGGAGTGCTGGATGAGCCGGACCCGTCACGAACGCAGAGGGTTCCCACCTCGGCCGGATCGTTGAGCGATCCGCTCTCTACGCCTCTCCGACACGACGGCTCCACGGTGGTGATCGTGGACGATGAAGCGGTGGTGTGCGAGGTGGTGGGGGAAGAGCTGACGGAGAACGGCTACAAGGTTGTTACCGCCCGCACACCCGACAAGGCAGCCCGCATTGCCGCCGAGCACGCCGCGGCAGGAGAGCAGGTTCTGGTAGTCGGCGATCTCAAGATGCCAACCACCACCGGAAGCAGTTTCTACGGAGGGTTCGAGCTGGCTCGCCGTCTCCAAAAGATCGATCAACCGGTGCCTCTGTTACTCATGGTGGAGGACCTCTCCGACAAGATCCGCCGGCGCGCTCTGGACCTGGGCATCCGCAAAGTGGCCTTCAAGCCGGTTCTGTCGAAACTGGACGTGGGACAGTACAAGACCGATCTGCGCTCGTTCGGACAGGTGATCGTCCGCCAGCTCGCGGAATTGGCCGCGCACCAGGAGCCTCCGCGGAGCCGCAAAGCCGATCCACCGTCTGAGATCATGGCGCCGTCAGGGGATGGTTCACCCATTCTGGAGTTCCTGGCAGCGATGACCGAGCAGCTCATCGATCCGCAGCGTTCGGTCGACATCTCGCGAATGGTACTTCAAGCCGCCGAGAAGTTCTTCGAGCGGGGTGCCCTGTTCCTACTGAAAAACGAGCGGGCCTCCGGCCTGAGTGGTTTTGGCTTGGCTCAGAGCGAGAGGGATAACGTGACCCTTGCGCAGCAGCTGGTGATCTCCATCGAGACGACTGGACCCTTCCAGGCGGTGGTGACGCGACGGAAGACACAACATTTGAAGGCGGAGCTCGATCTCTTAGAGCCGAACCTCTTCTCGAAGATCGGCAGAGGCAATACCAATCAGGCAGCGTTGGTTCCCATGTTGAACAATGCCGAGGTGCTGCTCGTCCTCTATGGAGACAACGGCGTAACCGGACGGGCCCTCGCCCCGCTCACCGCTCTGGAAGTCTTCATGGGGCAGGCGGGGATGGCTTTGGAGAACGTCTACTTGCAGGGCAAGCTTCGTTCCCTAGACGCGAAGCTTTCGGTCGGTCAGGCAAAGGGCTGAGGTTGGCAAATGGACAAAAGGCAGAAGAGTCGAATTCAGCCGCTGGTGATTCGCACGAAGTTCACTTACCGGAAGGCCAAGAAGCCGGGTTACCTCACCAACCTGAGCGAGACAGGCGCGTTTCTTGCCACCAAAGATCCCATCCCCGTCGGCGACAGGGTTTCCTTGGAGATCACGCTTCCCTGGCAAATCGGCGAGATCACCGTCGAAGGCACGGTGGAGTGGGCGAATTTCGACGATCCGGAGTCGACTCCCGATCATCCCCTGGGAGTCGGCCTGTCCTTCGCAGACCTTCCGGCCATGGC
>DATDRI010000393.1:0-2950 GCA_035291825.1 Vicinamibacteria bacterium
GGCGAGGGCGTGCCTCGCCTACCGTTTTTCTCGCGCCCGCTCCCGGCGAAGTGCCAATGTCGCATCGCGCCGGACGCCTACTCTGGCCGCTCGGCCTCTTGGAAGAGGAAGTGGTACCACGTATGAGGGTGAAGTAAGTAGCGCCTGCCCGAGCCGTCCGTAAGCCGAATTCTGTTCCCTCCCTTGGTTGCCCGCGGGAGGGCGATGATCATTTATCTAGCCACGACGATTGCTCGCCGCGGTCGAGCGACCTACCCGGAAGCTTCGGACGGGCCATCCTCGAGCGCTTCCCTATTTGGTCTTGCTCCGTGCGGGGTTTACCCTGCCTCGGATGTCACCATCCGAGCGGTGCGCTCTTACCGCACCATTTCACCCTTACCTCCCCGTTTCCGGAGAGGCGGTATATTTTCTGTGGCACTTTCCTTCCCGTCACCGGGACTGGGAGTTACCCAGCGCACTGCCCTGGGGAGTTCGGACTTTCCTCCGACCTAAGGCCGGCGATCATCTGGTCGACTCGAACAGGCAAGACCATTATACGGTAGCGGGCAAGAACCGGACTCCGGAGGCTCGCTACTGAATGTAGCCCAGGGCACGCAGTTGACGAAGCTGTTCGGGCGTGAGGGGAACGCCTTCCGCCGCTTGGAACCGCTGCCCGAGCGCCTGATGCGCCTGCCACTGCGCTTGCAGTCGCTCCCGATACTGTGCCACCAGATCCGGGTAGCGATCGTTCACGTTCTGCACCGCGTGCGGGTCGGTCGATAGATCATACAAGAGCAGCCGGGGAGCTTCGGGAAAGTAGGGATGGGTTGCTCCCCAGCGCCCCCCGGCCGGAATCGCGTGCCGGCCGAGGTTCGGATCGGTGGCCTGGGAGTCCTTCGGGGGAGGTCCGATCTCCAAAGAAGCTCCCCAACGGCCGTCAATCATCTCGATATTGCCAATCCACTCGCCCGATTCGGAATCGACGCGGAACTCGTCCAGGATGACGGGACGTGGCTTGAAGCCCGCTTGGCCCCACAGCAACGGGGCCAACGACTGACCCTGCAGGACCTCGGGCGCCGGCAGGCCCAACAGATCCAACACGGTGGGTAAGACATCGATCATGGACACCGGCTGGTCGAAGCGTTGACCCCCGGCGATGTGCCCCGGCCAAACGAAGATCAGGGGGATACGGGTATTGAACGAATCCAGCAGGGCACCTTCCCAGTCGGGAGGCTGGGGATCGAGCATCCCGCGGCCGAACCGAGAGTAGCTGCCGGCGGGATGGCCGTGATCGGCGGCGATGATGAGGAGTGTTCTCTCCCATTCGCCGGCGGCCTTCAACCGCTCGACGAGCCGGCCAAGCTGATAGTCCTGCTGGGCCATTGTCTCGTCGTAGAGGCTGCGGTGCCTCTGATAAAAACTCCGTCGATCGATCCCCTCGCGCTCCAGAGCCTGACGATAGGCGGCGAAGATGCTGGTGATCGCCAGGCCTCTGCCGAACATCGATCCCTCCCATTGGGACAACTCCTCGCTTTGCTCGGGTGAGATGTAGAGGCCAGCGAAGGGCGGCACCGGATGGTACGGCCAATGGACATCGGTCGTCTGAAAGTGCGCCCAATAGGGCTGTGCTGGATAATGATCGCGAAACCGCCAGAAAATTTCGTGGAGGGCGGTCGAGGAGGGCGAGGTGTGATCGCCGAGGTGCTCGGTGAGAAAGTCCACGCCACGCTCCAGGCCGATGAGACGCCCGGCGTTGGGATTGGTGGTGAACGATGCCGTCTGATAACCGGCGGCATGCAGGTGCTCGGCCATCGTCTTGGCGGCGGGCGGCACGGGAGAGGAATAGACTTCGCGGCTCAAGCCGCCCAAAACGCTGTGGTGAAGGGATGTCATGAACGACGCGGTCGACGGTTGGGTCCAGGTGGAGTTGCTGTAGGCGCGCTCGAAGACCGCTCCTTCCTCGGCCAGCCGCTCCAGGAAAGGCGTCGTCCGGCGATTGTATTGGTAGACGCTCATGAAATCCGCCCCGGCACCATCGATCACATAGAAAATGACGTTGGGCTTCGCGGAGCGAGGGGCACCACTCAATGTCGGCGCCCCCCACAGAGCAACCGTACCTTCACGCTCCGCGTCGGCTTGCAAGGAAAGCGTCACCGAGCTTCCCGCCAGATCGGAGAGGTCGACGGTCGCTCCACTCCAACGGAGCGAGTCGGAGTAGGTCTCCTCGAAAACGTTTCGCGCCTCTTGCTTATCTGGCCCTTCTGGCTCTTCTGGCTGGACGGTGATCTTGAAGCTCACCGGAACATCGGACCGTACCACCCCCAGATCCAGATCCAGTCGCCCGGCGGGTGGGACGACCACCCGATAACGAAGAAGGGCCGGCGTGTGCGCGAACAGGGTGCGGCGAACGGAGTCCTCACGGTCCTCGCTCCTTACACCGAAGGGCTCACGGTAGGCGCCTCCCGAGGGCACGACGCGGATGGACACGATATCGATCGAGGACTCTTCGAAGGCACCGAACGCGATCCCCAGCTGTCGCCAAGGTCGCTCCTGCTCCATGCCCTCCGGACGCTTCACCGGAAACATGTACGTCTGCAGCTCGCCGTTGCTGAAAACGGGAGTAGCTTGAAGGAGCCCCGCCAACTGCGAAGCCAGTTCTTCAGGCAGGATCCCGTCATCGAAATCGAAAGCCATCAGCATGCCCCAGACCGGATCCGAGGTGCGGGCTTGTAAGACGACCGCTTCCCAATCATCGAAGTCCCATTCGTCGAGCTCGGTTGTGAGACCGCCTAGCACCAAGACGCCGCTCCGGCCCTCCTCGGAAACGTCCAACTGAAGAGCGTCATCGGTGGTGGCAAGACGACTGGGACTTCGGCTTTCCCCCTCGACCGGAACCCGCAGAGGTCGCCAGACATCCCTTTCTGGCTGCGGCGCGTCGAACCTCCACTCGACCTCGCGGAGTGACTCGGTG
>DATDRI010000394.1:0-2598 GCA_035291825.1 Vicinamibacteria bacterium
CGAGCCGCCCTGCGCGAGGACCCCGACGTGGTGCTCATCGGAGAGATGCGCGACCTCGAGACCATCGAGTCGGCCCTTCGTATCGCGGAGACGGGCCACTTGACGTTCGCGACGCTCCACACCAACTCCGCCGCCCAGACCATCAACCGAATCGTGGACGTCTTCCCCGCCCACCAGCAGCCGCAGATTCGGGCGCAGCTCTCGTTCGTTCTCGAAGGCATCATGTGCCAGTCGCTTCTTCCCAAGGCGAGCGGCTCGGGGCGGGTGCTGGCGATGGAGATCATGATTCCGAACTCCGCCATCCGGAACCTGATCCGTGAGGACAAGATCCATCAGCTCTATTCGACGATGCAGACCGGGCAGGAAAAGCACGGAATGCAGACGTTCAACCAGGCGCTCGCGACCCTCTACTTCAAAAAGCAGATCACGCTGCAGCTCGCGCTCGCGATGTCGTCGATTCCCGACGAGCTCCAGGACATGATCAACCGCGGCACCGGACTCCCTACGGCCCTTCAGCAGCAGCAGCAGCAGCAGCGGCCGATGCCCGCGGGAACGCAGACGGCGACGCGTCCGGGCGTCGTCAAGCGCTGACAGGATGCCCCCAATGGCCCTAAAGACCGAGATTCTCCAAGCATTCGGAGAGCGCGCTATCTCCTTGTGCCGTTCCAACGGCTCGCCGAAGCTGTTGGCTCTCGACGTTCGGCGCAGCGTCGCCAGGCGGGAAGTTCTTCCCGGACCGGTCGCGTTGGAACAGCACTAGCGACCAGGAGGAGAAATCATGCCGGCCTACGTATTCAAAGGCAAGACGCGAAGCGGCGCGGCGGCGTCGGGGGAGAGGACAGCGGACTCCAAGGACGCGGTCATCGCGATGCTCCGAAGGGAGCAGATCCTCGTCACCAGCGTCAAGGAAAAGGGGAAGGAGATCGCCCTTCCCAAGTTCGGAAGCGGAATCAAGCCCAAGGCCGTCGCCATTTTCACCCGGCAGTTCTCGGTCATGATCGATGCCGGTCTCCCCCTGGTCCAGTGTCTTGAGATCCTGGGGACCCAGCAGGACAATCCCAACTTCCAGAGGGTCCTGCTGCAGGTGCGCCAGGACGTGGAAGGGGGCTCGTCTCTCGCGGACGCGATGAAGAAGCACCCCAAGGTCTTCGACGATCTGTTCACCAACATGATCGCGGCGGGAGAGGCCGGAGGTATCCTCGACACCATCCTGAAGCGGCTCGCTCAGTACATCGAGAAGTCGGTCAAGCTGAAGTCGCAGGTGAAGTCGGCGCTGGTCTATCCTGCGGCGGTCATCTCCATCGCCGCCCTGGTGGTGGGCGTCATTCTGTGGAAAGTGATCCCGACGTTCGCCTCTCTCTTCGCCGGTCTCGGGGCGCAGCTCCCGCTTCCCACCCGGATCGTGATTGGGCTTTCGAACTGGCTGGTGCGCCTGCTGATTCCAATGGTGATCGCCGGCGTTGCCGGCGGCTACTTCCTGATGCGCTACTACGAGACCCACAGGGGGCGGCGGGTCATCGACAGGTTAACGCTCCGGATGCCGATCATCGGCATGATCCTTCGCAAGATCGCGGTCGCCCGCTTCTGCCGAACGCTTTCGACGCTCATCTCGAGCGGCGTTCCCATCCTCGACGGGCTCGAGATCACCGCCAGGACCTCGGGCAACGCCATCGTGGAAGACGCCATCATGGAGACGAGGAAGAGCGTCGAGGGCGGTCAGTCGCTCGCCGCTCCTCTGAAGCAAACGGATGTGTTCCCTCCGATGGTGGTCCAGATGATCTCCGTCGGAGAACAGACCGGCGCTCTCGACACCATGCTCTCCAAGATCGCGGACTTCTATGAGGACGAGGTGGACACCGCGGTCGCGAACCTGATGACTTTGATGGAGCCCGTCTTGATTCTCTTCCTGGGCACGGTGGTCGGCGGAATCGTGATCTCGATGTACCTGCCCATCTTCAGCCTCATCAACCAGCTGACGTAAAGGCTCGATCGTCCCGGGGCGCCGACGGTTTCGCCCCTCGTCTCGAACGAAACCGGCGAGCCACCGAATGCCGAAAAAGAAAGCGGACTCCGCCCGCAAGATCGCCGACAACGCTCTCGTCTGGCTGATGGTCCTGCGGGTGGCAGTGGTGACCGCCCTCCTCGGCTCGGCGGTGGTGACCGAGGTCCTCGCTCGCCCGAGCGAGCCGAGAGAGCCCCTCTACCTCCTCATCGCGCTCACCTATCTCCTGACGCTTCTCTACGCGCTCGCCTGGCCCTTCACCGCCGCCCATCGACGCGAGCTCGCTTACGCGCAGGTGCTCGGAGACCTCCTCATCGTCACCGGGATCGTCCACTCCACCGGAGGCATCGAGAGCAATTTCTCCTTCCTTTATCTCATCAGCATCATCTCCGCGAGCATCATCCTCTTCGGGCGCGGCGGGCTCGTTGCGGCGACCGTAGCCTCCGTTCTCTTCGGCGCACTGGTCCAGGCGCTATACCTGGGCGCGATACGGGCCTACCCCTCGGCGGCCCGACCCGCGTCGGTGGTCTTGCCCGCCCAGGTGGTCGCCTACACCATCTTTCTCAACGTTTTCGCCTTCTACACCGTGGCCCTGC
>DATDRI010000395.1:0-2052 GCA_035291825.1 Vicinamibacteria bacterium
GCCCCATGACCGTGGCGCGCGCCAGTGCGACCCGCTGCTGCTCCCCCCCGGACAGCTGATCCGGCCGGTGTTCGGCCCGCGCCGCGAGTCCCACCGCCTGCAACGTGTCGAGCGCCTTCTTCCTCCGTTGGTCACGCGGAACACCCGCGAAGATCATGGGAAGCTCCACGTTCTCGAGCGCGGTGAGACGAGAGACAAGATGAAAGAACTGGAAAACGAAACCGATACGGTGCCGTCGGAGCTGCGTGAGCTCCGCCTCATCGAGATTCGAGACCTCACGGCCGTCGAGCCGGTAAGATCCCGAGGAGGGGCGATCGAGAAGACCGAGGATATTGAGAAGCGTCGACTTCCCGGATCCGGAAGGACCCATGATGGCCAGGTGCTCGCCCGACGCGATCTGCTCGTCTACGTCGACCAGAGCGCGAACCGGCTGCCCGCCCACCATGAAAGTCCGGCAGATCCCCTCCAGACGAATCACGGCGCGCCCTGGGTCTTCTCTATCACCGCCGGTGCCCCCGGCTGCACCTCGGGACGATCGAGCGTGACCACGATTTCATCGCCCGCCGTCAGCCCGCTCACGATCTCCGTGAAGTCCCAGTTGCTGAGTCCGGTCTCGACGTCTCGCGTTGCCAGGCGACCGTTCTCCACGACCAGGACTCGATTCCCTTCCAGAAGAGCCTGGGTCGGCACCCGTAAGACGTCCTGCTTCTCTTGCAGAATCACCTCCACGTCGGCCGAAGTCCCCGGCAACAAGCGCCGGGAGGTATCCATATTCTCGAGCTCCACTTCGATCTCCACGGTGCGATTCTGCGCTTCGACATCGAGGACGTAGGGCGCCACACGGACCACTCGGGCGGTGAAATTCCGGCCACGGTAGGAATCGACCGTCACGCGGGCCGGCTGCTGGGAAGCTATCTGGGCGGAGTCCACCTCGTCCATGGGAGCGCTGATGTAGATGCTGTCGGGATCGAGGATGTCGACCACCGGAGGAATGGGAAGGGCGGGCGGCGAAGGAGACACCCACTCGCCGACTTCGGCGGAAACCTCGGCGACGATCCCATCGAAGGGCGCGCGCAGCACCGCCTTGTCGACTTTCGTATGAGCCAGCGCCACCGCGGCCCGGGCCCTTTCCACTCCGGCGCCCGCCGCCTCACAGGCAGCGGCGGTGCGGTCCGCTTGGCTGGTTGTCTGATCCAGAAGATCCTGGGAGGCAATTCCTTCCAGGGCGAGCCGGGCAATGCGCTCCTTCTCACGAGCGGCTCTTTCCGCGGCGAGACACGCCTGCTCCTGCTGCGCGCTGGCGGTCTCGAGCTCGCGCTCGGCGAGGGTCAGTTCGGCCCTCTGTAGACTATCGTCGAGCCGAAGGACTACCGCTCCCTTGAAGACCCGCTGCCCCTCCCGAAAGGGAATCGCCACCACCGTTCCACCGACTTCGGGCGAGAGCTTGGCCCTCTTCCGGGCACGGACCGTTCCCGCCTGGGAGTTGGTCACCGTCTCCTCCACCGGACCGGGCGCGACGGTAACCACTTCCACCGGGACAGGCTCGGGGGCGAAAACCGTGAACCGTATCAAGACGATCAGAATGAGGATTCCCGCGGGAATTGCGGCGCGCCGGAGCCATCGCTGCATCTTCCTACTCTAGCAGAGATGCGCTCATCGAGGCTCCCTTCGTGGTAATAAGTAATGATATGCCGGAACACGAACCAGCCTTGGACGTGTTTTTCGAGATCCACAAGGGACTTCCCCAGGAGGGTCCCGGCTCGGAGGCGGCTACCCGGAAGGCCTTGTCCTCGGTCGGTCGGCTGCCCGCACGCTCCCGAATCCTGGATGTGGGCTGCGGTCCGGGAAGACAAACCCTGCTTCTCGCTCGAGAAACCGGCGGAGAGATAACCGCCGTGGACACCCACCAGGCCTACCTCGACGAGCTCCAGCGACGGGCGAGAAAAGAGAGAGTCGAAGCACGTATTACCATCAAGAGGTGCTCCATGGAAGATATGCCCTTCGACGAGAACTCTTTCGACCTCATTTGGGCGGAAGGGTCGCTCTATATCA
>DATDRI010000396.1:0-4539 GCA_035291825.1 Vicinamibacteria bacterium
GGGCTCCTTGTCTTGGACGGCCGACAGGAAGCTCCTCACCGTCGAACCGCTGGTGAACGTGACGACGTCGATGCCACCATCGGAAAGGAGACGAACGGCGCTGGCAAGCTCCTGGGAGACGGGAACCGTCCGGTAGGCAACAACCACCTCCACGGTCGCCCCGGCGGAACGCAATAGCTCGGGCAATGCCTGGCGCGCGATGTCGGCGCGAGGGAGGAGTATTCTACGTTCCGCGAGGGGACCGGCGCGCTTCAAGGCCGCAAAGACCTCTTCGGCCACGAACCGCTCCGGGACGACGTCGACCTTGAGCCCTTGAGCGGCCAAGGCCGCGGCAGTAGCCGGTCCGATCGCGGCGAGTTGGACCTCCCCGTGATCAGGAAACTTCTTCCCCAACTCGCGGAGTCTTGTCATGAGTGATCGCACGCCGTTCGCGCTGGTGAAGACGATCCAGTCGTAGTTCGCCAGGCACCCGATGGCCCTGTCGAGCGGGGCCTGGTCCAGCGGAGGCTCGATGCGGATGGCGGGTGCTTCCACTACCTCTGCTCCTCGCCGGCGAAGACCTCCCACCAGCTCGGCTAGCTGCTCACGGGGACGTGTGACCATGATCCGCTTTCCACGGAGTGAGCCAGAATTCTCGCGCATCGGGCTGCTACTTCCCTTGGGCTTCCGACCGGACCTCGTCGAGAATCTCACTCCCCCCTTCCCTCAGCATTTGCCGCGCCAGGCTCTCCCCGAGCTCGCGTGGCTGCTCCTGGGAGCCCTCAACCTTGCGCCTCAGATGCCGCCGTCCGTCAGGGGTGCCGATATAGGCTTCCAGAACCAGTCGGTGGTTGAGCAGGGTACAGCTCGCTCCAATCGGGACCTGGCAACCTCCCTGCAGACGGCGTAGCAGAGCGCGCTCTGCCTCTACCTGGAAGGAGGTTTCGTGGTGGTCGAGGTCGGAGAGATACTGCAAGACCTCCCTGTCATCGGCGCGAGCCTCCAAACCGAGCGCCCCCTGGCCGACTGCGGGCAGCATCTGGTCGGTGGGAATCGGGGTAAAGACGTGCTCGGCCACACCCAGTCGGACGAGCCCGGCGCTGGCGAGAACCATCGCGTCCCAACGCGACTGGCTGAACTTGCGAAGCCGGGTGGTGATGTTGCCTCTCAATTCGACGATCCGGAGATCGGGACGAGCCGCCAGGACTTGCGAACGCCGCCGCAGGCTTCCCGTCGCCAAGGTACCGTCACCAGGCAGGGTCTCAAGAGAACCAGCCTTGCGAGCGATGAGCATGTCGCGCCGATCGAGTCTCTCGGTGACCGCCGCCAGGATCAGGCCGGCCGGCAACTCGGTGGGGAGGTCTTTCATGCTGTGGACGGCGAAGTCCACGGTCCCGTCCAGGAGAGCGCTCTCGATCTCCTTGATAAATAGGCCGCGATCGCCCATTAGGGAGAGCGGAACATCGGTGACCCTATCGCCTTGGGTGCGAATCGTCTCGATCTCGATCTCGAGCCCCGGGTGTCTTTGTTTCAAAGAAGTCACGACGCCTCGAGTCTGTGCCAACGCCAGCTCGCTCCCTCGAGTCCCCACCCGCAGAGCTCGCACCTTCCCGCTACTCCTGTTCCTCGTCGCCCTGGCTGGGGTCTTTCTCGCCCCGCGCCAGCTCGAAGAGCTCGTAGATGGTGTCGATGCGCAAGGACCCGAGGTGTCCGCTTCCGCTCCAATTTCGGATCTGAACCATGGCAGGATGCAGGATCTTCTTCATCAAGCCCTCGGTCAGTCGCTCTAACTCCTCCCGGTCCTCGGGGCAGAAGCGGCTCCCGTATCGTGCTACCTCCTGACGGCGAATTTTCTCGAGCCGTTCCCGGAGGTGCTTGATAGCAGGTGTCGCGGCCAGGGAAGCGCGCCACGAGAGGAACGCCTCCAGCTCTTGCTCCACGATGACTTCCGCCTTCGGGATCTCGGCCCTTCGCTCCTCGAGGTTTTTCTCCATCAGGAGGTTCATCGCATCCAGGTTGTGGAGAAAGACTCCATCCAGGCGTCCGATGAGCGGGTCGAAGTCGCGTGGAACGGCGATGTCAATGATGTAAATCGGCCTCCCCGACCGCTTGGAGAGAATGGCCTTCATTCGCGCCTCGCTGACGATCGGCTGGGGGGAGCCGGTAGAGCTGATGACGATGTCGACGCGGGCCAGGGCCTCTTCCACACGGTCGAGAGGGAGCGCATTCCCATTGAGCTCCACCGCCAGCTCCTGAGCCTTGCTGAAGGTGCGGTTGGCGATGGTGAGGTGGGCGGCTCCTTTCTCCAGCATGTGTCGGGCGGTGAGCTCGCCCATCTCTCCCGCTCCGATCAGCAGCACCGCGCGCGTCGACAGATCCTCGAAGATCTTGCCGGCGAGCTCGGCGGCGGCACTCGCCACCGAAACGGCTCCTCCTCCCAGTCGCGTCTCGGTTCGAACTTTCTTTCCTGCCGAGACCGCCGCGTGCAGTAGGCGGTTCAGTATCAGCCCGCAGGCACCGACTTCCAGCGATAATTGGTGAGCCTGCTTGACCTGACCCAGGATCTGGGGCTCGCCCAGAAGCATCGAGTCCAAACCGGTGGCCACCCGCAACAAATGCCGCGCCGACTCGACGTCGGACAGGGTATAGGCGTATCCGGGATGAGCGGCCAGGTCCACCTGCTTCTGCTGGGCGATGAGGTTTCGGATGTACATCTCGGCCACGCCGTTATCGTTCGAGAGGCCGTAGAACTCAGTTCGATTGCAGGTGGAGAGCAGGAACATCTCACCCAGCGTCTCCTCGGTACAAGCGCGGGAGAGGATCTCTCGGACTTCTAGGTCGCTGAACGCCACACGTTCTCGGACCTCCAGAGGGGCGGTCCGGTGATTCATGCCAACGACGAGGAGGCTCATGTCAGACGAACCCATGAAACGAAGTGAAAAGGAGGTTCACCACCACGAACGAGAACAAGATGACCGCGAATCCCGCCAAAGATGCGAAGGCCACTCGTCGCGGTGACCACCCCCAGAGCTTCCGACCGACAGTGCACGCGCCGTAAATGAGCCAAGCCAGAAAAGTGATGGTGAGCTTGGGATCCCATTGCCATTGCGCTCCGTAGACTTTCGCCATCAAAGCCAACCCCAGGACCATCGCCAAACTGAGGAAAGCGAAACCCAAGGTGGCGGCCCCCTGGGTGAAATTGGCCATCACCTCCAAAGACGGAAGCTGCTTGTAGATCAGCCCGAAGCGGTGCTGCTTGATGTCGTAGAAGAGCATCAGGTAGAGCATTCCATAGATGGCGGAGATCGCCATGGCCGCGTAACCCAACACCGCGGTCGAGACATGCAGCACGAAGGAAGGATCGGTGAGAAGCGGGTTCACCTCGGTGGGCCGAGTCATAAACGCCGAGGAGACCAACTGAAACGCAAAGATGACGCCTACGATGAAGAAACCGGTGGTGCGGACACCGATTTGCCACTCGATGAGAAGGTAGACGACCAGAATGGAAAAGGCCACAACCGAAAAGGCCTCGAAAACCGTCGCCACCGGGAAGAGCCCCAGCTGGATGGATAACAGGAGCAAAGCGACGCCATGCAGCGTTCCCGCGCCGTAGAGCAGCCAGGAAGCGGTCTTCTCGGCGAACCCGTCGTTGCGGAAGAACAGCAAGGCATAGTCTGCCCAAGCTAGGGCATAAAGCGTGGGGAGCACGATGTTGAGTGTGTTGATCAGGATGTCCATGATCGTCGATCCGAGAGGGCTTCTGCGTGCAAGTCCAACTCTTGAAGTCAGTTAACTTTATCTCAGGCCCGGGCTGGCTGGCAAGGCGGTCTCACCTCCCAGGGAGCGATGGCGGACATGGAAACTCCTGGCCATTCGTCATGGATTTGACGGAGAATGGGTCCGTTCCAGAACAACCAGAGGAAAGATGAGGCGCGTTTCCATGTTTCTTGTCCTCACTGTCCTCGCTGTCGACTGCCGGCGAATCGCCGAGGAGCCCAGTGTCAGGGAATCGTTGGGCGGCGAAGCACCGGTTTTTAGCGGATCCTTGAGGGTGGGCATACGTACCGAGCCTCAGACGTGGAATAGGCTGCTGGCCACCGATGCTGTAAGCGGCGAGATCACGGAACAGATCCACGCGCCTCTCCTCAGAGTCAATCGCTCGACCCAGGGTGTCGAGCCCGCGCTGGCAGAATCCTGGTCATTCTCGGAGGACGGGAGGGAGTTGACCGTCAAATTGCGGCCTCACGTCCGTTTCTCGGATGGTACACCCTTTACCTCCGACGATGTGGCATTTACGTTCCAGGCTCTTCACGATCCCGCGGTAGCCAGTCCTCTGGTCGAGACGGCGGTGGTGAGCGGCGAGCCTCTCATCCCCGAGGTCCTCGATCCACTGACGGTGCGGTTCCGGCTGGCTCGCCGAACCGCGGTGGTGGAGAGAATCTTCGACAGCATCCCCATCCTGCCCCGCCATCGACTGGAGGCATCGCTGAAGGATGGAAGCTTCGCTGCGGAGTATGGGGTCGGCTCGCCCGAGGACCAGGTGGTCGGCCTCGGTCCCTT
>DATDRI010000397.1:0-1525 GCA_035291825.1 Vicinamibacteria bacterium
ACCAACGGTCCGGTGAAACGAGGTACGACCTCGGCGCGAGGATCTGATAGGAGTTGGCGAAAGCGACCTTTCGGTGATGGCTCAGAAACTTCCCGCTCCCGGTCTCCGGCGGGGGAGCGACCAACAGGTAGAGCAAGTCGAGGGCGTCCTCGTGTGAGAACACGCCTTGGTATCGCTCTCCGGCGAGGAATCCGTCCGGCAGCAGCAAGAGACCTGGAATACGCAATCCCTCGAGCGCCAGGATGCCCCAGGGTTCAATCTGTCGTAGGTTCTCGATGTAGCTGGTATCGGAGGTGACGAAAATGATCGGTTGGTCATCGGGGGGAACCGACCTAAGCCTCTCGATCAGCTGGTTCATCGCGTAGTCCGCGTACCTGATCCCGCCCGCGTGATTCTTGGGGAGCGACACTCCATCCACCGTGTCGGGGAAACTGTACGGTTCGTGGTTGCTTACGGTGAGGGCACCGATGAAAGTGGGTTGTCCTGCTTTCAATGACCGTCGGTATCGTTCGAGCGCGATGCTGTAGAGGGCTTCGTCCGGCATTCCCCAGGAAGTCCAGTATTCCCGAGACAGATGGCGGCTCTCTGAGCCGTCGATCCACCAGCGTACACCGGCACCGGTCATTAACAGATCCCAATTATCGAAGCGCGGCGAGCAGGCGCACAGCCAATCAGAACGGTACCCCAGCGCGTTGAAGTCGGGCATGCGCCCGACCCGCGCCGCCTCGGGTGCTCTTTGCACGCCCGCCGGATCCCCCATCGGCAGTTGTAGACCGGTAAGCACGGTCCACAGTGCCGACCGGGTATCGAATCCTGCTGCAATGTAGTTCGTGAAGAGGAGACCTTCCTTCATGAGCCGCGTCAGATGGGGTGCGCTGGGCTCATGGGCGAAGGCACCTTCTCCCAGCCCGGCAACATGCGTGGCACTCTGGGACTCCAGGAGTAGGAAAACGATCGAGCGTCCCCGATAGCGACCCGCCAGCGAGTCCAAGGGTGTGGCCGGCCCCGGCTCCCAGATGGGAGCGTCGAGATGGGTTCTGGCGCGGGCGGCCTCCTCCCAATCGATGGCGCGTGGTTGGAAGGCTCGATCATGCACCTCGGACCATGGCGCCGACGAGTTCTCTAGGTACCGCTCGGCGAGCGCCGGGCTCACCGCCATCGACTGTCGGACGAAGAGGGAACCACTCACCAGGATGATGGCCAGGGCCCGAAGCAGAACGAAGAAGGAGGTCTTACCCTGCAGCCTTCCCAGGCCACGGGCGAGAATCGGGAGACCCGCGAAGAGGCTCAGCGTGAGCAGAGCGGCCTGAAAGGAGAAAAGACCTTCCAGGAAGATGTCCCAGCTGCCCGGATCGCGCGCTCGGCTCAACAACTCCTCCCAAAGCAAGGGATGGTCCTGGTAGATGACCACTTCGGTCGAGGCGATGTGCCAAATCACCGCGACTTCCAGCATCGCCAGGCACAGGAGGGTGACGATGGTTCCCGGACGTCCGGGCAACACACAGGCAAGAGACAGCAGGAGAAG
>DATDRI010000398.1:0-10678 GCA_035291825.1 Vicinamibacteria bacterium
CGTCCACCCGAAACACGATCCGGGGCAAACGCACCAGCTTCTCCGCCAGCCAGAAGTCGTAAATGTCGTGGACGGTAAGAGACGAGGCCTTGTCCATGAGCACGTATCCCACCCTGGCCCCCAACCGCTCCGGCGTATCCAGGACGGCTCGACGCATCGCCCAGATGGCCCCGTCCTCTCGAAACAAAGACTCCATGTCCTCGCGTCGCCCGGGCTTGTCGAATACCGGAGTCAGTTTTCCTTGTACCAGTCGCCAGGTGAGCGCTTTCTCCTCTCGCAGAGAAACGACCGACTCCAGATCGTCGTCGACCAATTTGTCCAAGGCCTCGTCGATCTTCTGGGCGGTGCGGAACGGTGAGGTGGCTTGGAGCATGACCACCAGATGGTAGCGATCGTCTTCGTTCTTCTCGAGGAACTGGACGGCGTGGGCGATGACCGGTTTGATGAGCGGACCCGCGGCCAGCTCGGCGGGGCGGAGAAAAGGAACGTCGGCCCCATACTGGCGAGCCACCGTCGCCACCCGGTCGTCATCGGTCGAGACCACCACGCGATCGACATACTGACTCTTCGCCGCTTCCTGGAGCGTGTGAGCCACCAGCGGCAAAGGCCCCAGCTTCTTGATGTTCAAATAAGGGACCTCGTCGTACCCCCCGCGGGCGGGCACGATGGCCAGGACACGCAGCTTGTCCTTCATCTCTTCAGATCATCTCCCAGGTGAGCACCGTGTCCTCGGCGATATCCTGTCGAGCCGTCCGACCCACCACCATGTCCACGAACTTGGGGTAGATACCGGTGCCCGGTCGCTTGAAGGTGAGCATCTCCCGGCTGATGCGCGTTCCCTGCGAGATGTCGCGAGCCGATACGATGCTCCGCCGGGCATATCGATAGGCGGCGGACTCCGCTTCGACCGGTCCCTTCTCGTAACGCCCCATGGCCTTCTCGATGGCACGGACGGCGTCCACCATGGCGCGCAAGTCCTGGGGATCGACGGATAGGTGATGGTCGGGGCTTCCGGGGAGCTTCTTGTCCACGGTGTAGTGCTTTTCGATGACCACCGCTCCCAGGGCAACCGCCGCCTGCGGAACGGCAATCCCCAGACTGTGATCGGATAGCCCCACCGGGATCTCGGGAAAGGCAGCCTTCAAGTGAAGCATCATGCGAAGATTCACGTTCTGGTAGTCGCAAGGATACTGAAGCGTGCAATGAAGCAGCACCAGCTGGTCGTTTCCGGTGCCACGGACCACCGCCACCGCTTCCCCCACCTCGGCAAGACTGGCCAGCCCGGTCGATAACAAAATCGGTTTACCCTTGCGCGCCGCGCGCTCGATGAGAGGAAGGTCGGTCAGATCCGCGGAGGCGATCTTATAGCCGGGGACGCCCAGTTCGTCCAGCATGTCGACTGCCTCGTCGTCGAAAGGCGTCGAAAAGCAGAGAATGCCCACTTCCTTCGCATAACGAAAGAGCTCACGGTGCTCGGCCTCTCCAAAGCTATCCAGCTTGGCGAACGTGTCGTACTGAGATCCGCCGGGATCGTCCGCCTCGACCCAATAACGAGGTGCGGTACGGGTCGAGATTTTTCCCGCCTGGTAGCTCTGGAACTTGACAGCGTCGGCACCGGCTCGCTGAGCCTCCCGGATGAGGGAGCGACCGAGCTCCAGATCTCCGTTGTGATTCACTCCCGCCTCGGCGATGACGAAGGCCGGTTGACCGTCGCCGATCCGCCGATCGCCGAATCTCACTTCTTTCATGTTCGCCTGTTGATTTTGTCGATTTTGTCGAGCTTGTCGAGCTCCACCGAGCGCAGGTTCGCCGCCTCGTGCCGCAGGTGCCGATTGATAGCGACCAGCGCCGGCTCTTCATCGAGCAGACGGATGGCCGCCGCCGTTTCCAGCACCTGACCGGGGCGGTACAGTCTATCGAAGATGGCTTCCATAAGCTCTAGATCCGCAGGCTCGTCCACGGTGAGGCGATAGGAAGGCCGGTACAGCTCCGCGGGCAGGTTGGCCTTGAGGATGCGAAACCGCTCCCGGTTCTCTTTAATGTAGAGAGTGACGAGCTCGGAACGATGCCGATCTTCTCCGTCCCGATGACTGACCTCCAGCGCTTTTCGAGAGATGACCTCGGGAAGGATCCCCATGAGCAGCGCGTCGCCCGGTACGTACGTGTAGTCGGCCTTCTCCCGTCGGTGAAGGGCGGTCAGGCTTCGCACCAGGGAGAGATCGGTCAGCGGATTGTCTGCCGTCACCCGCACGACGTCGTCTGCCTGCCAACGGCGGGCGACCTCGACGTAGCGACCGAGAACGTCTTCTTCATCCCCCGAGAAGACGCCGACTCCCATCCTCTCCGCCAGCTCCACCAGCACACGGTTCTCCGGTGCCTCCGAAGTCGCCAGGATCACGCCCTCCAGCTCTTTGACCGATAGCAACCGCGCGAGCAAGTGCTCGAGAAGCGGCCTGCCGGCGAGCAGCGCCACCGCCTTTCCCGGACAGCGCCGAGACCGCATGCGCGCCGAGACCGCACAGACGACCTTACTCAAAGAGCTCCTCGGTGAGCGGCTCCCAGGCAGAGATGTCCCGTCGTGGCTTCCGCCCCAGGAGCCGTGGGAGATGTAAAGGAGCGAGACCCTTCTCGTTGCGCACCAGTGCCAGCTGCTCGGCGCGCAAGGGAATCCCTTTGTGAAGGGCCTCTCGGGAGACTACCGCCCGGCGCATCAACTGATGGTACTGGTGGGCGGCCTCCCCCATCGAGCCCTCTTCACTGCCGAATGCCTCTTCCGCCTGCCGGATCAGGCCGACCATCTCCCGGAATGGCTCGGGCTCGAGCGAGGATTCGTAGTCGAACCCCTTGGCGTCCCGGTTCAGGGTGATGTGCTTTTCCACCAGGTCGGCGCCGAAAGCGACCGCCAAGGCGGGAAGGAGCCGCGCCATGAGGGTACCGGCGTCCACGTGATCCAGGAACCCCACCGGTACGCCGAATCGCCTCTTGAGAGTCTGGATGTAACGGAGGTGCGAGTCCCCGACCCGGGTCGGAAAATTCTGGACTCCATGGAGCAGGATGATCTGCTCGTTCCCCTCCGCGCTCGCCGCCGCCATGGCGGCTTCCACCGTTTTCAGAGCGCTGCCGCCGGTCGACAAGAGAACCGGCTTTCCGGTGGCGGCCACGGCGCGGATGAACTCCGGATTCTCCATGTCCGTGGAATGGATCTTGTATCCGCTGACGCCGTTCTTCTCGCCGACGGCCAGGCTCGGCCGATCGAAGATATCCGCCAGCATTGTCAGCCCGGCTTGGACGGCTTCACCGAGGATCCGTTCCCACTGGCGGGGTCCGATCTCGATCTGGCGGAACGTCGGATATCGCGAATCGATCGGCGCTATGAGCTCGTCCGCCACGAACAGCTGGAACTTCACGGCATCCGCGCCGGCTTCCACCGCGGCGCGCGCCAGCTTAGAAGCTTCTGCGGGATCGCCTTGATGGGCGGAGGCCACCTCCCCCACCACGTAGCAGCGCGCCGTTGCACCGACCTCGCGATTGCCCAGCCGAGCCGTCATTACTTAATGTCCTCTCCCCCTGTCAGCTCACTTTCCACGCGGGGAAGTGCCGTAACTAGAACAACGGTAAGCCATTTGAAAGCGCCCCATCTACCGCCCTCGACTCCGATCCTCTGAGATTAAATGAGATCGGGGTGCGATGCCAGCGAGAGCGGGCAAGGATAGGCTGGCGGGAGCGTGGGTCGGGTTTTCCGGCATAAGATAGGCCGATGCTGCTGGCCCAGCTCAAGACGCTCTTTCGGCACTCCGCGATCTACGGAGCCGCCGACGTCTTCGGCACTCTGGTCAACTTCCTCCTCCTTCCCATCCTCACCCGTCACCTCACCTCTTCCGACTACGGCACGTTGGGCCTCCTTCTCCTCTTGGGGGTCACGCTCAAGATTCTCTTCCGCATGGGCCTGGATGCCGGCTTCTTTCGCATCTACTACGAGCAACAGAACGAGCGAGACCAAAGGGTCTTCACCACGACCATCCTAGCTACCGCCAGCATCATCGGTATCGGCCTCTTTGTTCTCAGTGCCTTTCTGGCCGAGCCCATCAGCCGGCTACTACTGGGGAGTGACCACGGCAGGCTCATCGTCCTGGTGGCGACGGATACGCTGCTCATGGGGTTCGCCTTCGTTCCCATGAATCTCTTCCGCATCGAGGAACGTGCCGGCTACTTCACCGCCGCCACCGTGTTCCGCAACACTCTCAACGCCGGACTGAAAGTTCTTCTCGTTCTCCGGGGTTGGGGCGTGGAGGGCGTCTTGTGGTCGGATGTCCTCTCCTCGGCTCTGTTCGTTCTCGCCCTCCTCCCCACTCTTTGGCGCAACCTCGGTTTCGGATACTCGGCGAGAATGCTGGGGGAGGCGCTCGGCTTTGGACTTCCCAAGGTCCCCCACGGTCTCGCCTATCAGGCGCTCAATTTGGCCGATCGAAAGATCCTCGACTACTTCACGAACCGCGCCGAAGTCGGGCTCTACCACGTGGGCTACATGTTCGGAACGGGCATCAAGTTCTTTCTCTCCGCCTTCGAGCTGGCCTGGAGCCCCTTCGTCTATTCTCTCTTGGAACGCCGGGATGCGCCTCAGACCCTTGCTCGCCTTGCCACCTATGTAGCCGCGGTCTTCGCAGGCTGTGGTCTCTTGATCGCGGTGCTAGGCAGAGAAATCTTGATCCTCATGACCGCCCCCCCCTTCCACGCCGCCTACCCCATCATCCCAGTCATCGTGCTCGCCTATTTGATCCAGGGCCTCTTCACGCTCACGTCGATAGGAATCGGCATCAGCAAGAGGGCCTACTACTATCCGGTCCTTACCCTGTCAGCGGCGTTCGTGAACATCAGCATGAATCTGGTGCTCATCCCTCGGCTGGGGATGATGGGAGCGGCCTGGGCCACCGTCTTGGGCTACGCGGTGATGGCCGTGCTCGGGTACCTGTTCGCCCATCGTCATTACCCGATCCCCTTCGAGTGGAAGCGCATCGGTGTCATCGCCCTGGCGGGGAGTCTCGCCTACGCGGTCTCTGGCGCGGCCGGCGAGCCTTCTCTGCTCTCCGTGCTGATCAAGGTCGGTGCGTTGGCAATCTATCCCGCCGCCCTCCTGCTTCTTGGCTTCTTCCACAAGAACGAGATCGAAAGGCTCAAGGCTTTGATGGCGCGCGCGCCTGCCCCAGCCGATCCTTCGCCGCCTCCATCACCTGATCGACCGTGAGCGTCGACAGGCACTCGGGAGCCTCCAACCGTGCGCACTCGCCAGGTGGCTTTCTGATCATGTTGCAAGGCGAGCAGTAGAGGGGCTTTCGCACCACGCTCGTATGGGGGCTCTTCTCGGGCCGGTAGCGCCGGGGATCGGAGGGTCCGAAGATGGCGACTCCCGGACAGGCCACCGCATCCGCCAGATGCATCGGACCGGTGTCTCCGCTCACGAACAAGTCGAGTCGTTCCATCCATGCGGCAAAACCGCGAACTCCCGTCTCCCCGATCAGAAGGCGAGGAGTTGTTTTGCACCGCGCCGCCACGTCTTCGACCAGCGTGCGATCGGACGGCGCGCCGGTGAGAATCACCGTCCCGGAAGTGGGTTCCCGGAGTCCGTCCGCCAGCGCGGCGAACTTCCTCACCTCCCATTGTTTAATGGCTCGTCCAGCGCTCACGTGAATGCCGATGAAAGGACGTCCCAGGTCGCGCAGGTCGAGACGTTTCAAGAGCTCCTCCCCCACTCTACGATCTTCGGGAAGCAGAAAATTGTAGGGTCCGATCGACTCCGGGAGCTTCGCGTCGGGGAAGATGGTTCCCAGCAGCTCCACGTTCTGGCGATACCAACTCTTCGCCTCGTCCCAGAAACCTCGATGCGTCAATAGATGGCCACCGCCGGTGTCGCTATAGCCGGCGCGATGGCCCGCCCCGGTTAGCGCCATCAGCAAAATGGCGCGCACGTCCCCTTGAAAATCGATGGCCAGATCGGGCGGCGGGCCTTCTCGGATGGCCCGCGCCGCGCCGCGCCAACCGGCACCCCGGTTCCAGGCCACCCAGGGAGCGTCCACGATGCGCAGCCGATCCACGAACGGCAAGCCGCGGGCAAGCTCCTCGTTCCAGCTTCCCACCGCGAGCTCGATCTGCGCGTCGGGGGCCAACCGTCGCAGCAAGGAAAGAGCGGGCAGAGTCATCACCAGATCGCCCAGGCGGTCCAGACGGAGAGCGAGGATGCGACGGACGGACGCCGCGTCGATGGCACCCGCACGCGGCGGCGAGAGACCGGCGAGCGGCGTGGCCAGACGGAGCAGCACATCGAACCCGGCGAGCGCCCAGCGCTCGCCTCGGTCATAGATGCGGGGGCCGCCGTACTTAAGTCGCCGCGCCGCCAGATCGCGTGACGGTCCGAAAGACATCTTCGAATTGCTCTCCCACTCGACCCCAATGGAACGCCGAGCGCGCTCTTTCTCGCGCCTTCCTACCCAGAGCTTCTCTCCGATCCCGGCTTCCCAGAAGCTCGAGAAGGGCGTTCGCCAAGGCCTCCGGGTCGCGCTCGGCTACCAGCAGAGCGTCTTTCCCGTGGCTCACCGCCTGTTCGATTCCGGCCACGGCGCTCGCCACCACCGGCGAACCGGAAGCGAGGGCCTCCAGCATCACGTTGGGGAGCCCATCGACGTTACCGGCGTCATCATGCATCGACGGCACCGCGGTGACGGTCGCTGCGCCGTAATAAGCGGGGAGCTCCTCGCGCCGGACTCTTCCTACCAGCATGAGGTGATCTCGAACTCCGGCACCAGCCGCCTGCTCCGCCAAGCTCGCCGCCAGGTCGCCGCCTCCCGCGATCACGACTTTCAGCTCGGGATGCCTCGCCACCAGGCGGGGCATGGCCTTCACCAGGATCTCGAATCCTTTCTTGTGAACCAGCCTCCCCACCGCCAGTACCATAGGCTGCCCGTCGCCGAGGCCGAGCTTTTCCCGAAGCCGTGCCACCTCCTCCGGCTGGGGCCGGAAGAACTCCGCGTCGACTCCGTAAGGAATGACCACCGGACGGGGCGAGGCGCCCAGTCGCTGGCTTCGGTCGGCGAGGTCGTCACTGCAGGCGGTCACCGCCGCGGCTCGCTGGAAGACAAGACGCGCCGCCCGACGAAACAGCCTTTTCTTCTCGGAAAGAAACACATCCGAACCGTGGAGACTGACAACCAATGGAAGCCCGCCCACCCAGGCTGCCGGCAAAGCCATGGCTCCATTGGGCACCACCCAGTGAGCGTGAACCAGATGGTAGCCACCTCGGCGCACTGCCGTCATCATCTTACGAGCGCCCGACAACAGAGCCAGAGGGGAAACCAGATAGGTGGACCCGCGAACCGCCACGTCTCCTCTCAGGCCTTGGGCGTAGCCGAATACCGCCAGCCGTTCGCTGGGTGCGTAATGGTAGGGCTGGAAAGAGACGCCTTTCACCGGAGCGAGATCTAGATCGGCCCGGGCGGGAAGCACCACGCTGAGCTCGTGCCCCCTCGAGGCAAGTTCCCGGGTGATGGACTGAATGAACGGAGCGGTCGTATCTCCCGGGTACTTGGGATAGGAAGAGGTCAAGACGAGGATTCGCACGGCAGGCGATCTGCGCCGCGAATTATAGCATTCTCTTGTGGCTTGCAGCCCGTCTGGTTGGCCGCTCCAGGGCGACATGCTATTATCTAGCAGGAGTCGAACGATGGAAGCGATGAACAATGTCCTCTTCCGTCATTGTACGGAGCGGGTGATCGAAGCCATCAACATCGGCTCGATGGAGCTGGTCAACCTCAAACAGAACGAGCTCTCCCCCGAGTTCGTGCTGATCGGGCTCCTCGAACAGGAGGACTCCGAGGTACTCCGTCTCTTCAAGGACCTGGGACGCGATCCGGTGGAGACAAAGAATTCCATCCTCGATCTCATCTACGCCGCGCAAAAACACAAGACCAAGCTGAATCGCGAGGGGCCGGTGCAGATTCTCATCTCCTCGCAAACCGCCGAGCTCCTGCGCATCGCCAAGACCGAAGCCGACAATCTGGGCGATCGGTTCATCGGCGTGGGTGCCATGTTCTTAGCCCTTCATCGCGAGCCGAGCGGTCTCTCCGCCCGCATACTCCGTGAATTAGGCTTTGGTGCCGACGGCACCAAGGAGGCGGTGCAGCGGATGCGGGGCGGCCGAACCGTCGATGACCGACGAAGCGCCGACAGCAAGTTCGAGACCCTACAGAAATACACTTCCGATCTCACCGAGCTGGCGCGCAAGGGTGAGCTCGATCCGGTGGTGGGCCGGGAAGAAGAGATCCGGCGAGTCATCCAGATTCTCTCCCGTCGAAAGAAGAACAACCCGGTGCTGATCGGTGAGCCGGGCGTCGGGAAAACCGTCATCGTGGAGGGACTGGCGCAGCGCATCGTGGACGCCGAGGTCCCGGAGACTCTCCTCAACAAGCGCGTCCTGATGCTGGAAATGAGTGAAGTGGTGGCCGGCTCCAAGTTTAGAGGCGAGTTCGAGGAGCGCCTCAAGACCATCAAGGACGAGGTGTTGGCCGCGTCCGGACAGATCATCCTTTTCATCGACGAGCTGCACACGGTGGTCGGTGCCGGAAACGTAGAAGGAGGCCTGGACGCTTCCAACATGCTGAAGAGCGCTCTGGCGCGCGGACAGCTCCGCTGCATTGGTTCGACCACTCTGGAGGACTACAAGAAACACATCGAGAAGGACAAGGCTCTGGAGCGTCGATTCCAGAGCGTTCTCATCACCGAGCCCAGCGTAGAAGAGACGTATCATATCCTGAGGGGACTACAGAGGCGGTACGAGCTCCACCACGACGTGAAGTTCACCGACGAGTCTTTGATGGCGGCGGCGAAGCTCTCCGAACGTTACATCACCGATCGCTTTCTGCCCGACAAGGCGATCGACCTGATGGACGAGGCCGGCTCCCGCAAGCACTTGGAGCTGGTCTATGCACCGCCCGAGATCCGCGGGTTGAAGCGTGACCGAGAGAAACTCTTCGCCGAACAACGCGACGCCTACAATGACCGGGACTACGAACGAGCCGCCATGGCGCGACACACCATCATCCGCATCGACCAGGACCTCAAGGAAAAGGTCTCCGCCTGGCGGGAGGCGCGCAGCCCGCAGGATTCCACCGTCACCAGCGAGGACATCGCCGGCGTGGTGGCGGGTTGGACAGGCATCCCTTTGACTCGCATGCTGGAGACCGAGGCGGACAAGCTCACCAAGATGGAGGACAACATCCATCGGCGCATCATCGGACAAGAGAACGCCGTCGAGGCCGTCTCCAATGCCATCCGGCGGAACCGAGCCGGCCTCAAAGGCAAGTCTCGCCCCATCGGATCCTTCATCTTCCTGGGACCGACGGGCGTCGGCAAGACCGAGCTCGCCAAGGCACTCGCCGAGTTTCTCCTCGACGACGAGGAACGATTGATTCGAATGGATATGAGCGAGTACATGGAGCGGCATTCCGTCTCCAAGCTCATCGGATCGCCCCCCGGCTACGTGGGTTACGGTGAGGGCGGACAGCTGACCGAGAAGGTCCGTCGCAACCCTTACAGCGTCTTACTCTTGGACGAGATCGAAAAGGCTCATCCCGACGTCTTCAACCTGCTCCTTCAGATTCTGGACGACGGTCGACTCACCGACGCCCAGGGTCGGACGGTAAGTTTCGTCAATACCATCATCATCGGCACTTCCAACATCGGTAGCGAGGACATCACCCGCGAGTACACCAGTATCGGGTTCGCGAGTCCGGTTCCCTCCGTCAAGTACGAGGAGATCAAGAAGCGGGTCATGCGCGAGGTGAAAAAAGTCTTCAAACCCGAGCTGCTGAACCGCATCGACGACCTGATCGTTTTCCACCAGCTCGACGAACATCACATTCGGCAGATCGTCGAGCTGGTGCTGGTCGACCTCGAGAATCGGCTCGCCGAACAAGGTCTTCTCATCCAGGTCTCTCCGGCGGTTAAGGAAAAATTGGCGGCGGATGGCTTCGACCCGCTCTTCGGTGCTCGACCGTTGAACCGGGAAGTGGAGACCCAAATAGAGAACGTGCTGGCGCAAAAGCTCATCGGGGGCGAGTTCTTTAAGGGAGATACGATTCGCGTGAACCTGGTGAGTGGGAAGGTGGTCTTCCAAAGGGGAGCCACCGAGCTCGCCTCTCTTTCCATCAAGGCCGTTTCCTCCGGCGAGGCTCTACCCGACTGACCCGACGGTCCGGGGTCATGCCCTCCTACCGATCCGCCGCCGGCATCGCTTTCGCCTTGTCGGCGGGTCTCTTCGCCTCGGGGTGCGACACGACCGAGGTACCCTCACCGCGGCAACCGAACCTGCTTCTCGTCACCATCGAGACCTTCCGCGCCGACCGTATGCACGCCAATGGATACCGGCGCCGTACCACACCGAATCTTGACCGCCTGGCGGACCAGGGAGCGAACTTCCGGCAAGCCATCGCCCAAGCGCCCTTCACGCTTCCGTCTCTCGCCACGGTGATGACCGGGCTCTCGCCGCCGCTCCATGGCGTCCGCAATCATCCCGCCACCTTGTCGCCGGACATTGTCACCCTTGCCGAGCGGTTGTCCGCATCGGGTTACCAGACGGCAGCCATGACCCGGCACAGTTGGCTCCGAACGAAATCGAGCTTCGATCAGGGTT
>DATDRI010000399.1:0-1673 GCA_035291825.1 Vicinamibacteria bacterium
CAGCATGCCGCTTCAGGGGACGTACTTCGATTTGATCCGCTTCATCAATCTACTGGAACGCTCGGGGCGGTTCTTCCTGGTGCGCGAGATCGCCCTGGGAGACACCGAGGGAGGCCAGCTCAACCTGCGGTGCGACGTGTCCTTTTTCTTGAAGGCGGTCGCGGCGACGCCAGCGGTGGCGGAAAACGCCAGCACCCTGCTGGAGCCTTGAATGAAACGGACTGGCGGTTTCACGTACATCGAGCTGATCATCGCTACCTTCATCCTGGCGATATTGGCGGCGGCGGTGGTACCGGTGGCAGAAGTCACTGCCAAGCGGGCCAAGGAAGTGGAGCTGAGGCGCGACCTACGCATCATCCGTGACGCCATCGACAACTTCAAGCAGTCGGTCGACCTGGGTCTCATAGGAGGCAGCGACGTCGAGCTGGGAAGCGAAGGCTACCCCAAGGATCTGGAAATGCTGGTGGAAGGAGTATCCCAGGTGGGGGCGGTCGACAAGAAGCTGAAGTTCCTGAGGCGTATTCCCATGGATCCGATGACGCACTCCGTGGAGTGGGGGCTTCGGTCGTACCAGGACGAGCCGGACTCGATGAGCTGGGGCGGTCAAAACGTCTACGATGTCTATACAACCAGCCGTGAGACGGCGCTCGACGGAACGAATTACCGTGATTGGTAGGAAACGGGGGTTCACCTTTGTCGAACTGGTCATGGTCATCACCATCTTGGGGATTCTGGTGGCGATCGCCATACCGGTCTACCGGGCGCAGGTGCTGGCCAGCAAGGAGTCGGTTCTGACGCACAATTTGGCCATTCTTCGGGAGCGCATAGATCAGTTCAAAGCGGATCGGGACGAGTATCCGACCTCGCTGGCGGCGCTGGTCGAGGCCGACTACCTCCGAGAGATTCCCCTCGATCCGATGACCGAGAGCGCCGAGTGGGAGGAGATCTTCGCGGAGTTCGACCCGGAGAGGCCCGAGCAGGAGCCCGGGGTCTACGATACCCGGAGTCGATCGAATCAAATGGGCTCGGATGGGCGCCCCTATAGTGAGTGGTAGCAGATGAGTCGCCGGGTGATGACCAAGCTGGTAGCAGCACTGGCGCTCTCCGCCGCCTTCGTCTGGGCGGCCTGCGGGCAAAGCCACCAGGCGGAGGAGGCGGTGGAGACCGGCTCCTCGTCGTCCCGCAGGATCGCGCGCCGCACCGCCGGCGAGGGGGAAGCGGATGTCAAGGAATCGTTGGACCTGGCCAGCCTGCTAAAGGAGATTCCAGAATATGCGGGGCGAGGAAGAAACCTCTTCGCCTTTGGAAGCGTTCCGGCCGTTTCGCCCCCCCCGGTAACGCCGCCCCTGACGCCTCCAACGACGCCTCCACCCTCACCTTCACCACTCGCCAGGACACGGGCCGTCCCCACCGATCTCAAGTTCGCCGGTTACGTGGAGACCAAAACGCCGGCGGGCGAAACGAAGAAATATGCCGTTCTTCTCGACGGGTCGGAGATACTAACCGGAGCGGAAGGAGATTTGGTGGCCAATCGCTATAGAATCGTCCAAATCGGGCTCGAATCGGTGACGGTGGGGGTTCAGGGCTCTGAAACCACGCAGCGCATCCCCCTGCGATCGAATTAGAGGGCCCTAAGAAGAAGATGACCGACAAGAGATGGCTCGGCGGGTTGC
>DATDRI010000400.1:0-6838 GCA_035291825.1 Vicinamibacteria bacterium
CCTTTGTCGCGAAAATAGACCCAGATCACCTGGGCAGCATCCGGGCTCGCTGAGGCGAGACTCTTCTGAAGCGAGGCGCTCACCAACTCGCCATCGCTTTGCCCGGACGCGAGACCGGTCAACAGAAGCAAGAGTACGGCCGACAGGATCGCGCTCCTTTTCATACCGTCACACTCCGGCTAACCCCTTTTCCTTTTTCGCTTCGCGACACGCCTTCGGGCAGACTTTAGTGACTTGGCGAGAGCGGACATGGTATTGCTCCTTCCTTACTCGCTCTTTCCGCGGCAACATCAAGAAGCTTTAGAAATCTCGGGTTGTGCGACAGCAGGAAGGACTCCAATATCCTGATCCTCTTCAAGGTGAACGAGCGCCGCACAAGGTTTCCCGTTCTTGGTAATAACCACGGGACCGGCGGTCGTTTCCTGCACGTACTCGCTCGGCTTGTTCTTCACATCGTAGATCGGTGCTATCTTCATAACTCGAACTCCTCTCCGCCGACGGTGAGCAGCACAGGACCGCACAAGTCGAGAAGCCTATCGGCGTTGATCGGGAGTAGACGCGGCTAACTCTGAAGCGAATGCTTCAACCCATCTCCGCTGTTCTTTTGTTTCGGGCACTGGACAACCGCGCGCCTTCGCGATTCGGTCAAAAGCATCGTCTGGTGTCTCGCCAGCCAGAACCAACAAGGAAGCCGCTAGCAGAACCGATCTGCCTATGCCTTGACGGCAGTGAATCCCGACCGAGTTGCCGCCCGCCAGTTGCCGGTCCAGTTCCTTAACGACCTTCAGTGTCTCTGCACGCGATGCTGGAACGCTCCGATCCGGTACAGGAAACGAGTAGAAATGGATACTCCTCAAACGCGTCAACTCGGCTTCTTGGGTGACGCCGAGTTCATGCGCCTCATCTGGTGTGAGGAGCGAAACAATAACATTCAGTCCGGCGCTCGCCCACGAATCCAGTTCCTGCTCCAACCAGTCTCCGCCTCGCGGTCGGGGAACGATGGCCAGGCGACCCACCCACGGGCCTGGAATCCAATAGACCGAGTCAGTTGCCATACAGTTTCTCTGCCTTACTCCGCGTCTTCCCTCTCGATGACGTCGCGCGGCAAAGAATCAACATCTATCCCTCGATCTCGAAGCACCTTGACACGGTGATGCCCCTCGATAATCGTGCCGTCAGATCGAGTCTTGAGCGAACCGGGTTGACCTGGTTTCAATGACTCCATCAGCTTCTGATCCGAAAGTCGTGAGAACCTTTCGATCTTAGTTTGGCTCAGGGAACCCTCGGAGTGCAACGACTTGAGTGGCGGCTGGCTCATCGATCTGCTCTTCAAGTTTACCATCTTGGGCACGATTCAACCTCGGCCCGTGTTGTCCGTTTTGTTCTCAATGAGGAAGGAGGCAACCTTAAGACTTGGCACAAGTTGGGGGGCCTGAGGATCACCTGCGGCACCACCGAAGGGGAACTCAAGTATCTGGGCTTTAAAGAGTTCTCCTGGTGCCGGGGGCGGGACTCGAACCCGCACGAGGGGTTACCTCAGGGGATTTTAAGTCCTCGAAGGGGAGCGGACTATCGGGCTCGATTGTCCCGAACGACATCAAATCAAGCAGTTACGCGCATCAGTGGCTGGGGTAGAACCCCTTGTTCTCTGTGGTGGTTCGATGGTTCTGCACAAGCAGAGCACAAGTCGACAGTACCCCCTTTGTTACCCCCTTTATCGGACATTACCCCCTTTCCTCCATCGCGCGCCGCGGCCAGTTCCAAGACTCTCGAGCTTCCCCTCCTTCCGGAGTTTCCGGAGCACGCGACGCACCATATCGCGACTGACCCCAGGACAGGCTCTTTCCAGTTCTGAGACACTGAACTCCCGAGGCATCGCTTTGATAGCCGCTTGAAGCAGTTCGGTCTTCGCGCCGCGTGGGCTGCCGATCTGCCCGACGCGCTCTTCGAACTCGCGGTACGCCTCCTTGAGGATGAAGAGGATGTACCCGATGTGCGGCCACGGATCGTGCTTCCCCTCGTGCCAGCCCTGGGATCCGATCTCGAGTGTCTCGTAGTACCGCTCCTTGTTCTCCTCGATCAGTCGCTCCAGGCTGATGTAGCGACCCACTTCGAAGCCCAGATGGTAGGACTGGAGCAGGAGAAGCAGCCGCGATACCCGGCCATTCCCATCGCGAAAGAGGTGGACACAAAGGAAATCAAGACTGAAGGCCCCCAGCGCGATCAACGGATGAACCCACCTCTCCTCCAGGGATCGGTTCCAGCCCTCGACCAGTCCGTCCATGAACTTCGGCGTTTCGCTGGCTGACACGGGCCGAAACCGAACGCGAACGGAGCCGTTCGCATACCGCTCGATGATGTCGCTGTCTCTCGTCTTGAATTCCTCCGCATCGCCGACACCGGCCCGCGCGACTCGGTGGAGCTCCTGAATCGTACTAATTGACACGCGCTCCTTCGGGTGCCCCTCGTGAATCCGTTTGAGAGCGTTCCGATAGCCGCGAACCTCTTCCTCGTTTCGGTCTCGGAGCTGCGATTTCCCGAACAAGACCGTTTGTACCCGAGCCTGGTCGACTGTAACGCCCTCGATCCGGTTCGACGAGACGGCGCTCTCGATGATGGCGTGCTCTCTCAACACCTTCAGCATTTGGGGTGATTGCCTCCGGAAGAGCTCCTGCTTCCCTCGGGCCTCCCCAAGATCGGCGAGATACCAGGCGATCGCGGCCGGAATCTCATCCTGTCCAGCTTCGAACCGTCGGAACGTCTGCACTGGTTCGGCTTTGCTCCTTCTCCGTGAGCTTTTGGATCGCGAAGCGAATCATCTCGGGCCGACTCAAACCCAGCTCCTTGGCCTTCCGGTCGAGCGCCTTCAGCTCGGAGTCGTCCACCTTGAAGGGAATCACGTGGCGCTTCTTCTCGCTCTTGGGCACCGGAGTCCTCCCCGGCCCCCTTGTCCGCCGGGGAAGAGCGGGCCTCAGGGTCCGCCGATGGCACACAAGCGTCGCTCACCCAACAGATTAGGCCTGGTGCCGGGGGCGGGACTCGAACCCGCACGAGGGGTCACCTCAGGGGATTTTAAGTAGTAGGAACGGCCAGGACCATACAGCTCCACGGACCTCCACGTGCTGAAAATCAAGCTGTTATGGGCAGCGTGCTCGAAGATGCAACCCAATAATCCTGGTCCCGGCTCGATAGTCTCGCACAAGTAGTGCACAAGTCACGACGAATCGTCGGTCTCGACGGCGACGATGGTGAGGTGAAGATCCGCACACTTCACATCTCGGATAGCGGAATGAATCGCTGCGTCCAGAGTCGGCGCTTGTCGGTCGAACTCAAGATACGCTCCGCGGTTCCGGAACGCCAGAATGGCGTCGTCGCAGCCAACCTCGAAGAGCGCGTCCTCGAGCTCGCCGCCGGGCTCAACGACACCCGAAAGAGCGAGCACGAATTTGTGGCTGTGGTCTTCCATGTTCATCGAATCAACTACTTGACTCACCGTGAGGAAGTCGTCTTGAGCTCACCGGGCAGAAGTGACAAGTACTCTCTCACTTCCAGATTCATGCGATCGATTTCAGCGAGATAGCCGGATACGGCGAGTCGATAGTTCTCTGGGTTCGTCTCCTTCTGGCGCAATTCTGTGACTTGGCGACGAAACGTGTCGATTCTGTCCAAAGTCGTCTTTAACTCTGCGTCATTCACGATCATTGACCACCTCGACAATCCCTCTCCGACCACCATCGCGTTTGATTTGCCACCGGGCAATGAAATCATCTTCTCCACCTAGCGCAGCGAGTCGCCTAACCCAGAAGACACTTGCGCCGAACACCGTCTGTGCCACCACGTGGTCGAACAAAAGCGCTACTTCGCCCTTCAACGCTGATACGTCGAAGTTATCCTCCATGAGCATGACGATGTCAACGTCGTTGGGCTCCGACTTGGCTGTCACGAACGACCCGAAAACTACAAACCGTGCTACATGGCCAGTAGATGAAGCCAAATCGTGGATTCGACGCAGCCTATCGGAAAGCTGCATCCTAGCCGCGGACCCGCTCCCGAATCGGTTTTCCACCTCCTCCAGTGTCGCAGTGTGGATTCCGGGAGGCAAGTCGCCGGTGTCGACGAACCCAGGAAGAGACACGAGCTTCAGTATACCCAGAGTTCGCTTTCCTCGCCGTTTCGGTCAGGAGTGTTCCGGCTATCTAGCTCGGACCAGCACAAGTTGAGCACAAGTCGAGGGCAGGCTGCGTCCAAACGCGTCGTGCCTGGAGCGTTCAACTTCAAGCGGCGCAATCGTTTCAACTGGTGCCGGGGGCGGGACTCGAACCCGCACGAGGGGTTGCCTCAGGGGATTTTAAGTCCCCCGCGTCTGCCATTCCGCCACCCCGGCCGGGCGGCTTTGCCGAGGCGATTCTGCCACACCGGAGGGCGAGAGGATACCCTATCGGAGCGCTCGCCGTTCAGGAAGACTCGTGCGTCTTTCCGTCGGCATCGGTGATGCGGATGGAAACGTCGATGGTGAAGTTCTTCTCGCAGGATCGGCAGAAATAGACCGAGTTCGTCCGACCCACGGTATGAAGCTGTTCCCAATGGCAGTTCGGGCAGATGAAGACAAAGTTGGCGCTATACAAGATGGCGCGGCGCGGGTTCTTTTGTTCCGGCAAAAGCTTGTCCCATATGAAACTGGCGCCGGAGGGGGAAGGTTAGAAGGGCTGGAGGCGGCGAGCGGATTCGAACCGCTGAATAAAGGTTTTGCAGACCTCTGCCTTAACCACTTGGCTACGCCGCCCCTTTTGCGAAAACTAAGGCCGCCTGCCTCCCCGCTCGGCTCTTTTCAGCGCCCTCCGAGCGGCAGTGAGCGAGCATTGCATGGAGCGGGAAACGGGATTCGAACCCGCGACTTCAACCTTGGCAAGGTTGCACTCTACCACTGAGTTATTCCCGCTCGCCTGTCGATAATTAACAAAAGACAAAGGAGTTGTCAAACCTCAGGCATCCTCCGGTTTGGCCTTCGGAGAGCGGTCGCCGGGACGTAAGTCCTTGAGCTCACGCAAGTTCCGCGCCACCTCCTCGGGCGGAATGGAGTTGATGTGGACTCCGGTTCCCCATTCGAAACCGCCGACTCGCGAGAGGCTGGGCATGACCTCGACGTGCCAGTGGTAGTCGTCGTCGCTCGCCTCGCCATGAGGCGCGCTGTGGACGACGAGATTGTAGGGAGGGTTCGAAAGCCGCTTGTTAAGGGCAGCCAGCGCGCCCTTGAGCGCCCGGGCCAAGCTGGCACGCTCAGACTCCGACGCTTCCTCGAACCGTGACCGGTGCCGCCGGGGCAACAACCAGATCTCCCATGGGAAACGGGAGGCGTAGGGTGCCAAAGCAATGAAGTCTTCATTCTCGAGTACCACGCGTTTTCCCGCTGCCCTTTCCTTCTCGATGATCTCGCAATAGACGCAGCGCCCCCGCCGGGAGAAATAGGCGCGGGCTCCTTCCAGCTCCTCCTGCACCCGCCGGGGCACGAGGGGAAGGGCAATGAGCTGGGAGTGTCCGTGCTCGAGTGTTGCGCCCGCCTCCGAACCATGGTTCTTGAAGATGAGGACATACGGAAATCGTTTGTCGCTTTGCAGCTCTCGTGCGCGAGCCTGGTAAGCTTGCAACACGCTCTCGATGGCCGATTCGGGAAGCGCCGCCAGCGTCGCCCCGTGGTCGGGAGTCTCGATGATGACCTCATGAGCGCCTAAACCATCGAGCCGCTCGAACAGGCCACCAGCGCTACCGCTCGGCGCCTTGACCGCTTCCACGGCGGGAAACTTGTTGGGAACGACGCGCACCTGCCAACCGGCTCCGTCGGCCGGGGTCCTCTCCGGAAGGGTCAACACTTCGGGAGGAGTCATCGATTCGTTGCCAGGACAAAACGGACAGGCGCCGGGGGAGCCAGGGACGTTGGCCGCTTCCTTGACGAAATCCGTGGGGCGCCGCGCACGTTCTGGCGAGATGATGACCCAGTCGCCGGTCACCGGATCTTTTCGGAGCTCGGACACGAAAGGAGGCGCCGCCTAAAGGCTCTCCGGACCATCGAAAGCATTTCGGTAGATTTCGACTCGGGGTTTCTGGTTGGCTGGAAAATCCACACCCACCACGTCGAATCGAAGGGGAGTTTCGCTCCATCCACGGCGCGCGGTATAGGCCAATGCCAGCCGGATGAGCTTCCTTTGCTTTCGCCCATCGACCGCCTCCGCCGGTTTGCCGAAGCGCCGGCCTCGACGGGTCTTGACCTCGACGAAAACGAGAGCCGGGCCGTCGCGGGCCACGATGTCGATTTCTCCGAGCCGGCTGCGCTCCCGGCGTGCCAGGATGCGGTAGCCTCGTTTTTCCAGGGCACGGCAGGCCAGCTCTTCACCCCGAAGAGCGAGCCATGAGGCATCCTGCCCGCTTCGCCGCGATCGAAGACCCGGTAGGAGTCTCCGCAGCCTTTCTCGCCACGGCCGGAGCGAGCTCACTTCCTTCGCCACCGTATGCCCGCCGGCGTGTCCTCGAGCACGATCCCCCGTGCCGCCAGCTGGTCCCGGATGGCGTCGGAGCGAGCGAAGTCACGCCGAGCCCTGGCCTCGCGCCTCTCGGCGATCAGCTTTTCCACCTCGTTATCGAGCAAAACGGCCTGGGTGTGTCCGAATACGTCCAGAACGGTGTTCATCCGTTCGATGGTCTCCACCATCTGGGAGGCCTCCTCCTTAGTAAGAGAAGACGAAGAAAGAGCGATGTTCCCCTCCCTCACCAGGTCGAAAAGTGCACCGAGCGCGCCCGGCGTGTTGAGGTCATCGTCCATGGCGCCTTCGAAGGCCTCGCGGGC
>DATDRI010000401.1:0-2752 GCA_035291825.1 Vicinamibacteria bacterium
GACGGGAGCGGACAACTCCGTTCCCGGGTTCTGATCGCGAGTCGTCTTACTTGCTTTTCCTCAAAAACGTCGGAACGTCGAGATCCTCTCCTTCCTCCTCCGCCGGTCCGAAGTCCAGATCGGCGTTCAAGCCTTCCGGGCTGCCGCCCCTACGATAGAAACTACTTCCCCCCGAGGTTCCCTCGCGCACTGCCTGGTAGTTCTGCAGATCGACGGGAGTGGTCGCCTTCTGCAAACGGTTGGACCTTTCGCTCCTGGGGAAACCGGTGGCGATGACGGTGATCTTGATTTTGCCTTCCATCTTCGGATCCAACACCGCACCGAAGATGATGATGGCCTCCTCGTCCGCCTCCTGATGGATGATGGAGGAGGCTTCGTTGACTTCGCTCAGGGTCATGTCGTCTCCGCCGGTAATATTGATGATGACCCCCTTGGCTCCGTGGATAGACGTGTCCTCCAGAAGCGGGCTGGAGATGGCTTTCTGGGCGGATTCCACGGCGCGATTTTCTCCGCTGGCCACACCCGTCCCCATGACGGCGTCCCCCATGCCGCGCATGATGGTCTTCACGTCGGCGAAATCCAGGTTGATGAGACCCGGCACGGTGATGAGATCGGCGATGCCCTGAACGGCTTGCCGCAGGACGTCGTCGGCAACACTGAAGGCTTCCGGCAACGGTGTGTCGCGCTCGACGGTGGCGAGGAGACGGTCGTTGGGAATGCAGATGAGAGTATCCACGCAGTCTCGGAGCTCCCGGATCCCTTGTTCAGCTTGGGCCATGCGCCGCTTGCCTTCGAAGGTGAAGGGCTTGGTGACCACCGCCACGGTCAGGGCGCCTAGCTCGCTGGCCAGCGAAGCCACGATCGGCGCTCCCCCGGTGCCGGTTCCCCCTCCCAGACCGGCAGTGATGAAGACCATGTCGGAGCCCTCCAGTACCTCGAGGATCTTCTCGGTATCCTCGAGAGCGGCCTGCCGACCGACCTCCGGTTGTGCGCCGCAGCCCAAGCCCTTGGTGAGTTTCTCCCCGAACTGTATCTTCTGCGTGGCGTGGTTTACCCGGAGGGCCTGAGCATCGGTATTCGCAGAGATGAACTCGATGCCCGCGATGCGCGAGGCGATCATGCGATTCACCGCGTTGCCACCCCCGCCGCCCACACCGATGACCTTGATCCTGGCCCCGATGACTGCGCCCTCCGACGGGAACCCTTTTGGTGTTTCGGCCGTTGCGTCGTCGTCCTCAAAACGGATCATGCACTACCTCCCTTAACAAGAAACCCTCTTCGGTTGGTTGAGATTCAGGCCCAAGCATGAAGCCACTCCCGTACCCGAGCCGCCACGCGCCCCAGGGGAGTCCCCACCATGTCGCGCGGCGAAAGACGATTCGACCGACTCCGTAGTCCATACAGCACCAGCCCCACGCCGGTTGCGTAGGAAGGGCTGGCGACCACATCCACCAGACCCCCGATACCGGTCGGGACGCCACGGCGGATCGGCATATCGAAGACTCGCTCCGCAACTTCGGGCAACCCCTCCAGGGAGGCGCTGCCACCGGTGAACACCACGCCGGAGTTCAAGACCCTCTCATAGCCGGCGCGGCGGATCTCCTGGAAAATCAAGTGACAGATCTCTTCCGCTCTCGGCTGAATGATGTCGGCGAGGATCTGTCGCGAGAGGATGCGGGGTTTCCTCCCTCCCACGCTCGGCACCTCGATGGTATCCTCTTCCGAAATCATGGTGGCCAAGGCGCAGCCATACTTCTTCTTGATCTTCTCCGCCTCCAGAATGGGAGTGCGGAGCCCCACCGCCACGTCGTTGGTAAAGTGATCGCCACCGGTCGGTAGGACCGCGGTGTGCCAAATGGTGCCCTTGTCGAAGATCGCGAGGTCCGTCGTTCCTCCTCCGATATCGACCAGGGCCACACCCAGCTCCCTTTCGTCTTCGGTAAGACAAGCCTCCGCCGCCGCGAGCTGCTCGAGCACCGTCTCGATGACTTCCATTCCGGCTCGATTGACGCAGGTCACGACGTTCTGCATGGCGGTGGTGCTGGCAGTGATGATATGAACGTTAGCCTCCAGGCGCCCTCCGGTCATTCCGGTTGGGTCGAAGATGCCATCGTGACCGTCCACCACGAACTCCTGTGGCAAAACGTGGACGATCTCGCGATCCGTCGGCAAGGGGATGGCCTTGGCCGCGTCGATGGCGCGGAAGACATCTTCTCTGCTGATCTCGCGGTTCTTGCTGGTGATCGCCACCACCGCACGACTGTTGAATCCCTTGATGTGGCCCCCCGCCAGCCCCACGTAGGCGGACTCGATCTCGACGCCGGCCATGAGCTCCGCCTCCTCCACCACCCGCTTGATGGACTCGACGGTCTGCTCCAGGTTGATCACCATCCCCTTGCGCAGCCCCTTCGACTCGGTCGAGCCGATACCGATGATCTCCAGCCGGCCCTCCTCCGTTACCTCGCTCACGATGGCAGTCACCTTGGTCGTGCCGACGTCGATGCCAACGATGTACCTGTCTCTCTTGGTCAGGATGCTCACCTCCCCCCAACGGATACCGGCTCTTCGGACTCTGGTGCTTCCTCCACGGGTGTCTGGGGCGTGCCAAGCTGCAAGTAGACACGCCCCTGGAAGCGCAGGTCGACGGCCTCAACCAACGGAAAACGACTTCGAATCTCCTCGCCAAGCGGGACTGTCTCTGCCAGGCGAGCCACCATGTCACTTTCATCGCAGATGAAGGTGAGCGCCGGGT
>DATDRI010000402.1:0-7920 GCA_035291825.1 Vicinamibacteria bacterium
ACGCCTGATGAGCTGGCGAAGATCCCTCGCCATGTCATGGACAGCATTGCTCAGGCTCCCCCGAAGGGAACACTCCAGGATGCGTTGAAAGAAGCGGACGTGTTCATTGGTGTGTCGGTCGGCAATATACTGACTCAAAGCGATCTGGATCTGATGCGAGAGGATAACATCGTCTTTGCCATGGCCAATCCAGATCCGGAAATCGCACCCGATCTCGCCGTATCGCACTGCCGGGTGTTCGCAACGGGTCGGTCGGACCTTCCTAACCAAATCAACAATCTACTGGCGTTCCCCGGAATCTTCCGGGGTGCGCTTGACGTTCGGGCCCGTAGCATCAACAAGGAGATGCTGTTAGGTGCCGCGGAAGCCATTGCCAGCATCATCCCCGAAGACACGCTGAGCGAGGACTACGTTGTGCCCAGTGTGTTTGATCTACAGGTCGTACAGAGAGTCTCGCGAGCGGTGGCGAAGGCGGCGCGAGAAACGGGAGTGGCTCGTCGCGTGCCCCGGGTTGACGGAGTCATGAAGCACCAGACGGAATAGGGAGATGGTACCAAAAACACTTTTTCAACCTTTTGTCCGATCCAATCGGACGAGGCAGAGGCACGGAAAGCTCTTCACTTGCATTGAAAACCTCAAGCATTACTTGAGGGTTTGTTTCACGTTGAACCCGTAACGAAAGCATCGATTTCGCTTTAGAAAACATTCTGCTTTCGAAATGAGAATTGGTTCTCTCCTCGGCCTCCCCGCGGCGACAGGGACGATAGTACCGTCCGGGGGCGCTCATGTTAGGACTTCGTGGGGGGGGCGTGTGCGAAGGCACACTCGCCTAAGACTGGGGTGTCCGATGAAAGGAAAAACCCGTATCAGCTCCCGGGCGTGCGCTAACTTTACCGCACTCCTACTCGCCTTGCTGCTCCCGACGATCGTTTCCAGTCAGGAGAATCGCGTCCTCGATCCCGAAATCAACGAGAGATTCAAGGATCCCGACGTCGAAGCGAATGTGGAAAGTCTCGAGAGGGAGGACCGGCCGGTCTACAAATACCGTCACGCCATCGTGGCGGCCATGGGGTTGGAAGCCGGAGAGGACGTCGCCGACGTCGGGGCAGGAAGCGGCTTCCTTTCACGTCTGATGGCCCGGGAGGTTGCGCCGGAGGGCCAAGTCTACGCCGTCGACATCGCCCAGGAGACGATCGACCACATCGAAAAATCCGCCACGGAAGAGGGCATCACGAACGTCAAGGGTATCCTGGGCGGGGAAAGGACGACCCATCTGCCCCCTAATTCTGTCGATGTCGTCCTCATCTGCGATACCTACCACCATTTCGAATACCCCGGCGACATGATGGTCGCAATCGCCGAGGCGCTCCGCCCGGGCGGGCGTCTGGTCTTGATCGATTACGAGCGCATCCGTGGGGTAACGCCGGAGTCCAGATATGAGCACTTGCGCGGCGGAAAGGGAACTTTCACCGACGAGATCAAGGATGCCGGATTCGATCTCGAGAAGGAGCTTCCCTTGGTGCCGGAAAGCTACTACCTGGTGTTCCGGAAGGACGATCGCTGACCTGGGTCGCTTCGCCCTCCGGGTCGACCGGAACGATGGGTCCGAGGTCCAGCTCGCGGATCCCTGGCTCCACCAGCGCGGCGTCGCCCACGACCAGTAGCAATAGGTTCTGGGGTCGGATGTACATGCGAGCCGCCTCTCGCACGTTATCGAGCGTCACGCGCTCGACTCCGGTGACGTACCGGGCGAGCTCCTCGGGGGACAGGCCGTAGCAATCGAGCTCGGCGACTTCGCCCGCCACCTGGGCCAGCGTCTCGAACCTTTGGGCGTCTCCCCGGATGAGAGTCGCCTTGGCGTCCGCCAACTCCTCTTCGGTGACCGGGCGGCTCCAGGAAGCCAGGGCCTCGAACTCGCCGACCAGCTCCCGGAGCGCTTCCTTGGTCACCCGGGACTCGACCGGCGCCACCCCGAGCAACAGGCTCTGCACGATCCCGTAACGGAGCACGCTGAACGCGCCGTAGCTGTAACCCTTCTCCTCGCGCAGGTTTAGGTTGAGACGGCTCGAGAAGCCTCCACCCAGAATCGCGTTCAAGACCTCGAGCACGTGGTATTGAGGGGTGTTCCGTTCCGGAACGAGCAGAGCGGCCCGAAGCTCTGACTGGGTCGATCCGGGCCGATCGACGAGGTAGATCTTGCGGCTGGGTTCTCCGACCGGCTGGACCTGGCTGGTCGAGGGCGAAGCCGATTCTCCCCAGTCGGAGAAAGCCCTTTCCGCGGCTTTCCTTGCTTCCTCGAGAGAGACGTCTCCTACCATGATCAGGCTGGCGTTCCTTGGAGTGTAGTGGTTGTGGTAGACGGGTAGCAGTTCCCCCCGTTGGATGGCGCGGATAGAAGCTTCCTCGCCGGCGACCGGCCAACCGTAAGGGTGACGAGCCCCAAACAATATTTTTCGAACGACGCGCCCGGCGGTGGCGCTGGGGTTGGCTCGGTCCTGAAGAATGGCGTCCAGCCTTCGCTTGCGGACGCGCTCCAGCTCTTCCCCGGGGAAGTTCGGATGCACCACCACATCGGCCATCACCTTCAGGGACGGAGCCAGGTGGCGGCGCAGCGTATCGAGGGAGACCAGACTCCACTCTCGGCTCGCCCCAGTGGCGAGGTGACTTCCCATTCGCTCCAGCTCGGCCTCGATCTCGAGCGCGCTCCGCGAGCTGGTTCCTTCATCTAACATTTCGGCGGTGAGAAAGGCGACCCCGGATCGATCGGGGGCATCGGCGACCGCGCCTGCTTTGACCACCAGCTCCACTGCGACCTTCGGAATCTCCCGGCGCTCCACGACACGGAGGGTCAGGCCGTTGGCAAGCTGCAGGGTTGCGATCTCGGGTGGATGGAAGGACCGGCTGGGCCGCAACGCGGGTTTGGTGGATCGGTCGGGCTCTTCGGTCGTCGACTTCACCGGCTGCTCTTGTACGAAGGACACCTCCAGCCGAGGTTTCAGCAGGTAGCGCTCGGCGGCGACGCGAAGGTCTTCACGAGTGAGGTCTTGGTATCTCTGGTAGTCCTCCCGTATGAAATCCGGCGACCCCAAGTAGGTGTTGTACATCGCCAGCCGATCGGCCTTTCCCCCAAAGCCCCCGATCCGCTCGAGCCCGGAGAGAAAGTCGAACTCTTGCTTGGCCTTGACTCGCTCCAACTCGGGCTCGTTGGGCCCCTCGCTGGCAAAACGCGCGATCTCTTCATCGATCAACGACTTCAGTTTTTCCAGTGGAACGTCGGGCCGGGCGGTGGCGACCACTCCCAGCATGCCGGCGATCTCCAGGGAGTAGTTGAAGGCTGCCACCTCGGAAGCCACTTGCTCGTCGTAGACCAGCCGCTTGTAGAGTCGCGAGTTCTTGCCCTCCGAGAGCACGGTGGTCACCAGATCGAGCGCCGCATCGTCCGGTTCGAAGTAGGACACCGACGGCCAGGCCAAGTAGAGCCTGTCTTGAGGTACGCGGTCCTCGACGACCAACCGGCGGTCGGTGTCCATTTGCACCACCCACCGACCCGGCCTGGTCAGCAGGGGCCCGGGGGCGAGAGAACCGAAATAGGCCTCCACCAGTCGGCGCGCTTCCACCAGGTCGAGGTCACCGGCTATCACCAGGGTGCAGTTATTGGGCGTGTAATAGGTCTTGAAAAACTCCTTGACGTCCTCGACCGAAGCACGGGTAAGGTCCTCCATGCTTCCGATCACATGCCAGGAATAGGGGTGTCCCTTGGGGAAGGTGTTCTCGAAGAGCACCTCCATGGCGCGGCCGTAGGGCACATTGTCCATGCTCTGCCGTCTCTCGTTCTTGACCACGTCACGTTGGTTATCCAGGTTCTCTTGAGTCAGTGCTTCGAGGAGAAAACCCATCCGGTCCGACTCCGCCCAGAGTACTAGCTCCAAAGAGCCGGAGGGTACGGTCTCGAAGTAGTTGGTGCGATCGAAATCGGTGGTTCCGTTGACTCCTCCGTGGGAGATGTTGGCGCCCGCCCGCTCCATGAGCGAGACGTACTCGCCCTTCAAGTTCTTCGAGCCCTCGAACATCATGTGCTCGAAGAGGTGGGCAAATCCCGTCTTACCCGGCTTTTCATTCTTGGAGCCGACGTGATACCAGAGGTTCACATGAGTCACCGGGAGCTTGCGATCTTGATGAAAGATCACGTCGAGCCCGTTGGGTAGGGTGAATTTCTCGAAGGCGAGCTCCGGTACTCCAGCGTCTTTCATTCGTGAGACATCTCCGTTGTGACCGGGAGCAGGCCGAATCGTTGAAGCCCGTCCCGCGTCTCTTCCACCAGCCCCTTCCGCAGGCCATACCGCCTCTCGAAGAAGCGCAGGTAGAAGCGATGCTTGACCTTTCCCCAGTTGTAGAGGGCCAGTGCCCCGGCGAGCGAGCCGGTGAGGAAGACCGGAAGGCAGAGCCACCAGCCCAACCCGTTGCGTAACTTCTTCGGTCCACTCCACTCGCGATGCACCTCGTGGCGGAAGGCGATGTCTCGGAAATAGCCGCAATAGACTCCCATGGCGTCGAGCCAGATCGACGTGAACCGGCCGTTCACTCCTCCCACCTGCGTCCGTCCTTGCCGGAGAGCTCGAAGGAAATCCTCCCGAGTCGATCCCGAACAGACCGTATAGCAGCTACCCAGACGGGACAGGGTATGGGCGTCGCTTCCTCCCACCAGGGCCTTTCCCGCCAGGCGGCTCACCACCACCGAAGCGAGCAGGTTCTGCCGATGTCCCTGGGAGCCATTGATTCCCTCGAACAGATCGAACGACGCGGTCATCTTGTCCATGAAGCGTTCCGCCTCGCGGAAGCTGGGGAAACCATGAAAAAGATGGTTCAAAACATAGGGCAGCCGGCAAGCCCGGAGATAGGCAATGAGATCATCGAAATCACCCTTGATCGCATGGATCTCCCGGTGCTGTGCCTCGTTCAAATCAAAGACGCCGATGTGGATGGTGTTACCGAACTGGGGAAGCCGGACCGAGACCTCTTCCCCGGTGACGAAGTCGGTCGCGTCCGGATGGGCATCCAGGAAGGCCAGGCATCCGTCCAGCGAATCATGGTCGGTTATCGTCACCAGATCCATGCCGCGCCGTTTCGCGGTGCGATAGACGCGCTCCGGCGTGTTGTAGGAGTCCATAGGCTCGAAGGCCTTCATATGATTGGTCTTGCCGCTGAAGTAGGTGTGGCAGTGAAGATCGATTCTCAAGGTTCCGGTCGTCGACTGCATGAATCATCCTCGGGCCGCCGGGGGATTGACCCCGCCAGCGAGAGCGGCCCAGCCTCGATTGGCGGCAAGAGGGTTATTGTAGATAGCCCCGAGGCACCTTTTCAAGCATGGCGATATAATTTCGTCGATGTCCCTTCTCGACGTCGTCATCATAGGAGCCGGACCGGCGGGGCTGGCCGCATCCATCGAGTGCAGCGAAAAAGACCTCTCCCACCGGGTCATCGAGAAGGGCTCCATCGTGGAATCCCTCCGTAGGTTTCCCACCAACATGGTTTACTTCACCACCCCCGATCTGCTGGAGATCGGGGATCTCCCCCTGGTGACCTCCCACGAGAAGCCTTCGCGCCTGGAGGCGCTCAAATACTATCGGCGGGTCGCCGATCGCTACCGCCTGCCCTTGAATCTCTACGAAAAAGTAGAAGAAGTCGGCCGACAGAACGGTCTCTTTCGTGTGCGCACCACGCTCCAGGCGAGGAAGACGGGAGAAAACCGAACCTACCTGGCTCGCAAAGTCATCGTGGCCACCGGATACTACGACAATCCCAACCAGCTGGGTGTCCCCGGCGAGGATTTGCCCAAGGTATCCCATTACTATCGGGAGGCGCATCCCTACTATCAGATGGAGGTTGCCGTCATCGGCGGGGCGAACTCGGCGGCCGAGTCCGCGCTCGATCTCTTCCGCTCCGGTGTCAGGGTGACGCTCATCCATCGTCGCCCCGAGCTCTCCAGTCACATCAAGTACTGGGTTCGTCCGGATATCGAGAATCGCATCCAGCGCGGAGAGATCCGCGCCCTGTTCGAAACCGAACTGACGGAGATCCTGCCCCACCAGCTGCGGCTGAAGGGTAAGAACGGGCAGCGGTCCGAGATTCCCAACGACTTCGTTCTCGCCCTCATTGGTTATCACCCCGACTATGGGTTTTTGGAATCGATGGGAATTCAGATCGAGCCGGAGAAGGGTCGGCCGGTTCACGACCCGGAGACACTCGAGACCAACGTTCCCGGTCTCTACGTGGCGGGAGGGATGGTTTCCGGTCGCGAGACCAACAAGATCTTCATCGAGAACGGCCGCTTTCACGGCAGCCAGATCGTCCCTCATCTGGCCGCCCATCTCTGAGGGAGAAGATGATTCCCAAGGAGCTCTCCGACTCACTGGCCGAGCTGGGCCGTGATTTCTATGCGCGGGGCTGGGCTCTGGGCACGGGCGGAAACTTCAGCGCGGTCACCCGTCGTGAGCCTCTCCACGTGCTGGTCACCGCCAGCGGTGCCGACAAGGGAAAGCTAACCTCCGAGCAGATGCTTCTCGTCGACGAGGGTGAGAACGTCATCGAAGGCACAGGGCATCCCTCCGCCGAGGTTCGCCTTCATCTGACGTTGGCGAGACTCAAAGAGGCGGGCGCAGTGTTGCACACACACTCGATATGGAGCAGCATCCTGTCGGAGACGTATGGGGACCGAGGCGGCCTGACCATCGAGGGGTTCGAGATGCTGAAGGGCCTGGCGGGAGTCCGAACGCATCGTCACAGAGAATGGCTTCCCATCTTGGAGAACTCGCAGGACTATGGCGCCTTGGCGCAGAACATCGAGCGCGTCCTGGGAGATCATCCCTCGTCCCACGCCTTCTTGCTGCGCCGCCATGGGCTCTACGCCTGGGGCGGAGATCTGATGGAAGCCAAGCGGCACGTCGAGATCATGGAGTTCCTGATGGAAGTCTTAGGGAGGACAGACGATGGCCAGCGTTAACATTCCCGACGAGAACAGAGCCTTGGTCGATCGCAACGAGATCCGACGCTACCTGGCGGCGATCGGCATCGACTACCAACGCTGGGAGCCGTCTCAGCCCGTGGCGGAGGACGCCAGTGAAGAAGAGATTCTGGATGCCTACTCGCTGGAGATCGAAAAGCTCGAGGCAAGCGGCGGCTATGTCACTGCCGACGTCATCGACGTCAATCCGTCAACGCCGGGACTCGATGTCATGCTGGCCAAGTTCAAGCGGGAGCACTGGCACGACGAGGACGAAGTTCGTTTCGTCATCCGCGGCCGGGGGCTCTTCCACATTCGACCCAAGAGCGGTCCCGTCGTCGCCATCGAGGTCGAGGCAGGAGACTTGCTTCGCGTGCCACGAGGAACCTGGCACTGGTTCGATCTCTGCACCGAACGCCAAATTCGATGCATCCGATTGTTCCAGGATCCCTCGGGCTGGACACCGAACTACACGGAAAGCGGTGTGGACCGAGATTTCGAGCCTGTCTGCCTGGGACGTTCCTTGAAGCCGGCCGGATCTCCTTAGCACGGCATGAGCGGATCCCTTCCCTACTCGGGTGTCCGCGCCATTCTCCTGGATATCGAGGGCACCACCACTCCGGTGGAGTTCGTTCACAAGGTCCTCTTTCCCTACGCGCGGGCCAAGGTCGAGAGCTTTCTCGAGAACCACCGAGAAGCCGCCGCTTCCGATCTTGAGCTGCTGCGCGCCGAGCACGAGCGAGATGTGGCGCGGGGTGAACAGCCACCGGCATGGCACCCGGTCTCTTATGTCCATTGGCTCATGGATCGAGATCGAAAATCGACTGGCCTCAAGTCGCTGCAAGGAAAGATCTGGGAGGAAGGCTATCGATGCGGCGAGCTTCGCGGTGAAGTTTATGCCGACGTGCCGCCGGCCCTCG
>DATDRI010000403.1:0-2476 GCA_035291825.1 Vicinamibacteria bacterium
ACCCCCGCGTCTCCCCTTGTCGTGGGTCGGCGTCCATTCCACGGGCCTGGTCGCAAGTAACTCAGGTGAAAGCGCTTCTACCAAAACCCGGCCGTCCATGTCTCTCCCCACCGGCAGTCCCATGAGATAGAGGATGGTGGGCGTCACATCGAAGACGCTGGGGTCCGTGAGCTCGGTGCCGGCGCGGATCGGGGGGCCCCATAGGAAAACCACCCCAGGGGGGGCCAGAGTCTCCACGCTCCCGGGGGCCCTGGCTCCCGGCGGTCCCAACGCGTAGTGATAGAAGCCGTAGTTGCGGAACTGGAAGCCGTGGTCCGACACGACCACCACCACCGTGTCCGGCCCCGCCTTCTCCAAGAAGCGGCCCAGCCGACGGTCTTCGTGGACGTATACCGATTCCAGGACAGCCGCATAGGCCTCGTCCATTCTCTGCTCGATCTCGAGAGAGAGGGGAACCTGCTTCTCGTTCAGCAGATCGTATACCTGGGTGGCGAGCCGCAGGTCGATGAAGCGCCAGAGGAAGTGGGAGAAGATGTCGGCGTTCCGGAAGATAACGCCAAAGAGATCTCTCTGTCCGCGAGTTTCCATGAGATGTGTGGCCATCCGCTCCACCAGCAGGTCTTCCGCGAAAAGATCGACGGAGGCTCGAAACCGTCGGCCAAAGTTATCGGAGGGGCGGAAGATGCCCTCCAGCATCCCCGGGGAGTACACGGGAATGCCCGCCGAACGCATTTCCTCCTGGACGAGCTCGTCCTCCATGTCTGCTAGGGGCCGAAGCTCCTCATAGAGCGCTTCCGGGTAGGTGGCTTCTTCGATGCGAGCCCGCCGCACCTTGGTGAAATGATTGGAGACCAACTCGCCGTCCACCGCTTCCGCCGGCCAGGTGGCCCACCAGTTGACGATCTGCACGCTCTTGCCGGCATCGGTCGCGATGTTCCACACCGCCTCGGTGCGCCGCTGGTTTCCGGTGGTGAGGAGGCGTTCCTGTCCGTCTTCGGAGAGAACCATCCAGTCGATGATCCCATGTTTCTCCATGCGCTTGCCGGTCGCGATCGAAGTCCAGACCACGTTGGACTTGGTCGGCTTGAAGGTGCGGCAAGTCCCATAGGCTCCCTCCCGGAAAAGTCGCTGGAAGTTGGGGAGCTTGCCCTGGGACATCAAGGAAGAGAGAAATTCGGGATCGGCTCCGTCGAAGCCGAGGATCATCACCCGATAAGAGGAGCCGGAGGACGGGTTGCGGTTGACGGCGCGCTGCACGGCCACGTCTAGATAGAAGAGGATCGCGGCGAAGGAGAGGACGGCTATTGCAAAAGCCTTCTTCATCGGCGCCGGTTCCTTTCTCGGCTCCCCGGGGAGCGCGGGCTCACATCCTACACCAAGCCTCGGTAGTTCATCCTGGGAACGTCACCCAGGGACCAGACGACCGCCTCACCCGCCAGAGCCTGCTCCGATTTCTCGAGACATCTTTGGGCTCCCGCTAGGAGGCCCCCGACATCCAGCCCTCCTCGCTCCGGGCGAAACCGCTCGAGGGCCTGCACGCCTTCCCCCAGCTGGCTGACCGCACCTTTGTAGTTCCCGGCGGCGACGTGGTACATGCCCACCGCGACGTGGATGAGCGCCTGGAGAAAGTCCCGCTCCGGGCCGTGACTATCTGTCCAGGCATCCTCCAGCAAATCGTGGCACTCGAAATACAGTTTGCGGTTGAAGAGCTCCGAGGCCCTCGCCAAGAGTGGCTGCTCCGTCATTCGAGAACTCTTACGATACTTATCTGTTTTTTTCTCTTCGAAGAAAAGGCTCAGCCTCCAAGCTGCCACGCCTTAATCGCGGAAAGGGGATAGATGAGCATCACGATGTTGAGAATGAGGTTGTCACGTATCCAGAAAAGGAGGAATGATTCGATGGCGAGAAAGATGAAAACAGTGGAGCGCGCCCGGAGGCGCGCGGCAAGCACGAACCCGATGACGTTCATAAGGATATCGGAAAGCGAGTTCACGATGCTGTCGCCAAAATAGCCGAGCGAGATCGTGTCTTCGCGGTATTTATTGATCACTAAATCAGTGTTCTCGAGTACTTCCCACCCGGACTCCAGCGCGATCGCAAAAAGCGCCCTCAGAGGGAGCGGCATGCCGCCTGCCGCGAACTTGAGGAGCGCGTAAAACCCGAAACCGTGTTCGACGTGCGTAAAGGAATATGGGTCGAGAAGGTGCTGTGAGTTGTTGCTGCTTACGATATCCCCTGACCAGAGCCATACCTCGCCACACTCGCAGATCGGTTCCCGTCCCATCGCGAAAAGCATGACAGCGGTGAGCGCCATGACAGAAAAGCCGACCAAGACATATGTCCGAAATGGAGCAGTACCGGAGATGACGGAGTTGAAGAAAGCTCGGAGCGCCATAGATATCCCTCCCGTATAAGGCTCCTTCGAATGCTATCACCTCAGAAGCTGCTCACTCTCCAGGCTCCGGTACTCGATGGC
>DATDRI010000404.1:0-3606 GCA_035291825.1 Vicinamibacteria bacterium
GTTCGTTGTCCTCGAGCCCCAGCGACCGGTGAACGTTTTGTGCGTCAGGCGCTCGGCCACCACACCGGGAGGAAGGGGAACTCGTACGCTGGCCACCTGGATGGGCCAGTCCCACTCGGTTCCGGTCACGTTCCAATAGAGCTCATCGTGGGTCTCGAAACGGTTGATGGCTCTTTGGACACGGTAGGTGATGGCGTACGTCAGCCTTCCGGTAACCGTCCGGTTGGGATCGCCGATTCGAATGAAGAGGTTGGGGCCTTCCTTGCTGGTAGTGAACGGAATCGGTTTCTCCTCACCGTCCTTGATGTCCACCAATTTGAGCCGGATGGAGTATCGCGTCCCCACCGGGACTCCGGCGAGGGTCTCCGTTCGTTGGTAGTCGACGGGAATGGTCCGAAAGATGCCGTGCTTTCGCAGATCGCCGAAGTCGACCTCGATGGTCTCGGTCACGACGAACGTGCTGTCTTGGCCGAGGAGAATCGAGACGTCGAACCGCCCGATCTCGATCGCGGAGGCGTCATCTCCCAGACCGAGAGCGGCAGCCAGGAGAAGGCACGCAACTCGCAGTCCTGCGCCTGGGGTCATGTTCCGCTCATCCCTCGGACTGGCGCTAGAACTGGACCCTTACCGCCTTGCGTGCTTCCTCTTCGGCTTCGAAGAAGTTCCGCACCTGGAACCCGAGCGCACTGGCAATCAGATTGGCGGGGAACACCTGTTGCCTGGTGTTGAAGTCCCGGACCACCGCATTGAAGTAGCGGCGGGCGTCGGCGATGTCGCTTTCGATCCGGGAGAGGTCGCCCTGGAGCTGGATGAAGTTCTGGTTGGCTTTGAGGTCGGGGTAGGCTTCCGCGAGCGCGAAGAGCTGCCGCAGAGCGCTGGTCAGGAGGTTCTCCGCTTCCATCTTTGCATCCGGCGAGGGAGCTCCCACCGCCCGGGTCCGCGCCTGGATCACCCGCTCCAGCGTGTCCTTCTCGTGTTTGGCGTATCCTTTCACCGTCTCGACCAGGTTGGGAATGAGATCGTGCCGCTTCTTCAGCTGTACGTCGACGTCGCTCCAAGCGTTGTCGCAGGTGTTTCGCAGACGGATCAGGCCGTTGTACATGGCGATCGCCCAAACGATCACCAGCAAGATCACGCCGGCAGCGATGGCGCCTACAAACAGGAATGACATGGGACCCCTCCACACGGTGCGGGGAGGTCCGCACCGGCGACTATTGTACAATGGGCACGGACTTCTTGGAGAAGCAAAGTGAACCGTCCGCGTAAGTTCTCGAAGATCATGGCGGCGAACCGAGGCGAGATCGCCATCCGGATTTTCCGTGCCTGTACCGAGCTCGATATCCGCACCTTGGCGATCTACGCCCACGCCGATCAGCTCTCCATCCATCGCTACAAGGCCGACGAGGCATTTCCGGTGGGCTCGCCGGCGCAGCCGGTAGGGGCTTATCTAGACCAAGACGCGATCCTGGGCATCGCTCTCTCCCATGAGGTGGACGCCATCCATCCCGGCTACGGTTTTCTCGCCGAGAACGCGGAGTTCGCCCGTCGCTGTGCGGAGAAGGGCATCGCGTTCATCGGGCCTCCGCCGGAAGTCCTCGAAGTCTTCGGTGACAAGACCGCGGCGCGGAAGCTCGCGGTGGAGGCGGGGGTTCCGGTCGTACCGGGGACGGACGGCCCGGTCGTTTCCCTTGACGAGGTGCGCGAGTTCGCCGCTGCTCACCGCTACCCGGTCATACTCAAAGCCGCCTTCGGCGGTGGTGGGAGAGGCGTGCGCGTGGTTCGCCGGGAGCATGAGCTGGAAGAAGCCTTCGAGCGGGCGCGCAGTGAGGCTCGGTCGGCTTTCGGGCGGGACGAGGTTTACTGCGAGAAGCTGGTGGAGAGGCCGAAACACATCGAGGTTCAGATTCTCGCCGATGCCCACGGTCAGTGCGTTCACCTCTTCGAGCGGGATTGTTCGCTGCAACGCCGCCATCAGAAAGTCGTGGAGGTCGCCCCCGCGGTATCTCTGGGAGACAGGCTCCGGGAGGATCTCTACCGGGCGGCCCTGCGCATCGCCGCCAAGGCCGGCTACGTCAACGCTGGAACCATGGAGTTCCTGGTTGGCCAGGACGGTTACTACTTCATCGAGGTCAATCCGCGCATCCAGGTCGAGCACACCGTGACCGAGTGCATTACCGGCCGCGATCTGGTTCAGGCGCAAATACGAGTTGCGGAGGGTTATGGCCTGGGTGACCCGGAGATCGGAATCCCTGAGCAGGCGGCGGTGAAGAGAAGCGGGTTCGCGGTGCAGTGCCGCATCACCACCGAGGATCCGCAGACCGGCTTTGCGCCCGACACCGGCAAGATTAGCGCCTACCGGGCGGCGACTGGATTCGGCATTCGCCTCGACGACGGGACGGGTGGGGCAGGGACCCTCATCTCCAGCCACTACGACAGCCTGCTGGTGAAGGTCACGGCTTTTGCCCCGGACTTTCGTGACGCTTGCGCCAAGCTGCTCCGCTCATTGAGGGAGTTCCGTATTCGCGGCGTGAAAACCAATACTCGCTTCCTCGAGAACCTAATCTCCCACCCCCGCTTCCTTTCCGGAGACACGACGACTGTTTTCATCGACGAGACGCCGGAGCTGTTCGAGTTCCCCCCGGGGCGAGATCGAGGTACCAAGGTGCTCCGGGCCCTGGCCAACGCGGTGGTCAACGGTCCTCCGGGGATGAAAGGGCCCGTGAAACGTCTTCCCACGTTGTTCGTCCCGACGCCGCCAGAGCTCGAGCCCGAGGTGGCCCGCCGGGTGCCTGAAGACGGGCCGGCCATGAAGGTTTTGAAGGCACAGGGAGCGGAAGGGCTCTCGCGCTGGCTCCGGGAGGAGCAGCGACTCTGGATCACCGACACGACGTTCCGAGATGCGCACCAGTCGCTCCTCGCCACTCGGGTTCGGACCGCGGACATGCGGGCCATCGCGCCGGCAACGGCGCGCCTTGCTGGCGAGCTCTTCAGTATGGAGATGTGGGGCGGTGCGACGTTCGACGTGGCCTATCGCTTCCTGAAGGAGGATCCCTGGGACCGCCTGAGCCGGCTCCGAGAAGCCATACCCAACATCCCTTTTCAAATGTTGCTGCGCGGGGCGAACGCGGTGGGCTACAAGAACTATCCCGACAACGTCATTCGCGCCTTCGTCCGCTGCTCCGCGGAAGCGGGTATCGATATATTCCGCATATTCGACGCTCTCAACTGGGTCCCCAACATGAGGCTCGCCATGGAAGAGGCGGGGCGTGCCGGCAAGGTGGTGGAGGCGGCGCTCTGCTATACGGGAGACGTGTCCGATCCCAAGCGAACCAAGTACAACCTCGACTACTACGTCAAACTCGCCAAGGAGCTGGCCCGACAGGGCGCCCATATCTTGGCCATCAAGGACATGGCCGGCCTCTTGAAGCCCTACGCGGCCCGGCTGTTGATCCAAGCCTTACGCGACGAAACGGGCCTTCCCATCCACCTTCACACCCACGATACCAGCGGCAATGGCGTGGCCACTTGCCTCATGGCCTGCGAGGCGGGAGTGGACGTGGTGGACCTCGCGCTATCCAGCATGTCGGGACTGACTAGCCAACCATC
>DATDRI010000405.1:0-12395 GCA_035291825.1 Vicinamibacteria bacterium
GGCTCCAGCCGGTAAAGCGATCGGACGTCGTCTTTGACCTGCCGGATTCCTTTCAGAGTCATCGGCGCACTTTCCGAGCGTCGGAGGGCCGAAGGTAGAGGGCCCGCAGGCCTCCCAGGGGCGTCGCCTGACCTTCCTCCAATCTCCGTTTCCCGACGCGAGCCACTTCTTCGGCAAGAGCGGTGAAGGGCTCCGCGAACTGTGCCCGCTCGCCCAGCGTCTCCCAGACGAGGCTCTGGCAAATTGCCGGTCCACTCCCGGCGAAGAGAACCGGTTGAAGAGGCATGCGGGCCAGGAAGGCTTCCGGCCTCTGGCAGACAGGCTCCAGAATCAGCTCCAGCGAGCCGCCGTCGGAGCGAAACAAGGCGCCGAAGATCTCTCCCCGGCGCGCGTCCAGAAGAGGCGCGATCAGTCCGTGGTGGCACCGATATCGATAGGCCGTTGCCTCCAGCGCAGAGACCCCGACCATGGGCCGTCCGGTGGCAAACGAAAGTCCCTCCACCGTGGCTATGCCGATGCGAATCCCGGTGAACGAGCCCGGCCCGACCGTCACCGCATAACCTTCAATCTCCGACAGGGACATCCCGAGGGACGCCAACAAAGCATCGAGCTCCGGCAGGAGTCTTTGTGCGTGATCTCGATGAGCGGTGAAACTCGCCAGCCCGCGCACGTCATCGCCCTCCAGCAGGGCGATGCTTCCCTGAGAGCTGGTGGTGTCGACGGCCAAGATTCTCATCCCGCGGATCTTAAGCAGACGCTCCAGACGAATCAAACCATCCACCGCCTGAGGTAAAATCCGTCCCATGGTCGAGAAGGGCACGCCCGCCATGCGGCAATTTCACGACATCAAGCGCCAGGTCGGTGATGCCATTTTGTTCTTCCGCATGGGCGACTTCTACGAGATGTTCTATGACGACGCGCTCACCGCGTCGCGCGCCCTCGACCTTACTCTGACCTCCCGGCAGAAGGACTCCTCGGGAGGAGGTATCCCCATGTGCGGTGTTCCGCACCACGCCGCCGACGCCTACATTGGTCGACTGATCCGCCGCGGCTTCAAAGTAGCGGTTTGCGAGCAAGTGGAAGATCCACGTCACGCCAAGGGCATCGTGCGCAGAGAAGTGGTGCGCATCGTGACCCCATCGACTTACTTGCACCAAGCCTACCTGGAGGAAAAAGAGCCCAACTACCTCATGGCAGTGGCGCCGGGCAGCGAAGGAATCGGAGCCTCTTTCGTCGATCTCTCCACCGGAGACTTCTTCGCCTTCGAGCACCAGGGTCCGGAAAGATGGTCGAAGCTCCAGGATGCCCTGGCAACCTACCGACCTCGGGAGGTCGTCTTTCCTCAGGATTCCTCGGTCTCCCGCGAGCTCCTCACCCACAATGGGGCGACCGGCGAGGACCGACCGGTTTTGACGCCTCGCGAGGCGTGGCGCTTCGATTATGAAGGGGCGCGCGATCTTCTTCTCCAGCAATTCGGCACCCTCACCTTGGACGGATTCGGCTGCGAGGGGAGGCGCCTGGCGGTGGGTGCGGCTGGCGCGGCGCTTCAGTACCTTCAGGAAACGCAGCATGGTGGTCTCGCTCACATCTCGAGCATCCGATATCGCCAGGACTCCGATTACCTCATTCTCGATCCCATCACTCAACGCAACCTGGAGCTCACCCGTTCTCTGGCCGATGGAAGCCGACAAGGAACGTTGCTTTCCATCCTGGACAAGACCGAGAACCCGATGGGCGCCCGCTTGCTGAAACAATGGCTCCTCCGCCCGTTGGTTGACATCGAAGCCATCGGCGCCAGGCTGGATGCCGTCGAAGAGCTGGCCTTCGACACCGTCACCCGAACCAAGCTGGCCGGTGCGCTCAAACCCCTGGTGGACCTGGAGCGAGTCCTGTCCCGCATCATTCTGGGGACGGCCGGTCCTCGAGACTTCGTCGGTCTGGGACAATCCCTGTCGGTGGTGCCCCGTCTCACCTCCCTACTCGCCGAGCTCAAGGCCCCGCTTCTCGAGGAATCGAGAAAGAGAATGGATCCACTGGAAGATGTCCGCTCCGACATCGAGAAGACGGTTGTCTCCGAGCCTCCCGCCACTCTTCGCGACGGCGGAGTCATTGGCGAGGGGGTGTCAGGCGAGCTGGACGAGCTGCGCCGGCTACGCTCGGAGGGAAAGCGAACCCTCGCCCACATCGAGGAACGGGAGCGCGAGCGCACCGGGATCGGCTCTCTCAAGGTGCGTTTCAACAAGGTCTTCGGCTACTACATCGAGGTCACGAAATCCAAATTGGATGCCGTTCCGAACGATTACATTAGGAAACAAACCTTGGTGGGGGCCGAGCGGTTCATCACTCCCGAGCTCAAAGAGTACGAAGAAAAGATAACGACCGCCGACGAGCGGATCGCGGTTATCGAAGGAGAGCTCTTCGAAGCTCTTCGAGAGAGGGTGGCCGGTCAGGCGGCGCGGATTCGACTCACCGCGGAGGCCATCGCTGCGGTGGACGTGCTGGCCGCTCTCGCCGAGGTCGCCGCCTCGCACCAGTACACCAAGCCTCGCCTGCACGGCGGATTCGATCTGCAAATGAAGCAGGCGCGGCACCCGGTCATCGAGGCCACTCGGGGAGAGCCTTTCGTCCCCAACGATCTGGAGCTGGACGGACAGCATCATTTGATCGTTCTCACCGGACCCAACATGGGAGGCAAATCCACCTATCTTCGCCAGGCGGCGCTGGTCGTCATCCTGGGGCAGATGGGCTCCTTCGTTCCCGCCCAAGAAGCCAAGCTTCCCATCGTGGACCGCATCTTCACCCGCGTGGGGGCGTCGGACGACATCTTTCGTGGGAGATCCACCTTCATGGTCGAGATGCAGGAGACGGCGCACATCCTCCATCACGCCACCAAGAACAGCCTGGTTGTTCTGGACGAGATCGGACGCGGAACGGCGACCTTCGACGGCCTGTCGCTGGCCTGGGCGGTGGCGGAATACATCGCCACCCACTCCGGCCTTCAGTGCAAGACGATTTTTGCCACCCACTACCACGAGCTCACCGACTTGGCCGCCGAGCTACCGGGGGTGGCCAACTACCACGTGTCGGCGCGGGAGTGGAAGGACGACATCGTCTTCCTGCGCAGGGTGGTTCGGGGCGGGTCCGATCGCAGCTACGGGATCCAGGTGGCGCGTCTCGCCGGCCTGCCGTCCGGTGTCATCGGCCGCGCCCAGGAAATCCTGTCCAATCTGGAGAAGAGCGAGTTCGATCTGGAAGGACGGCCGCGACTCTCGGTGGGCGCGGGGGCTCCCGTCTCCACTTCGGAGCGCCAGCTAGCTCTCTTCGCGGAGGGCGAAGATCGGGTCGCTTCCGAGCTGCGCAAGCTCGATCTCGATCGGTTGACGCCGCTCGAAGCGCTCCAGATCTTGACCGACTTGAAGAAGCGACTAGAATAATTAATCAATCTTCAGTTCGAAAGGCATGAGCGCCAGGCGCGGTCTCTCGGTCAGCAAACGGAGGACCGGAGATCGCGATAGAAGCCGCTCCGGGACCCATGGTTGGACGCCGCTGACCGCCGGGGATCCCTGGACCATGCTCTTCCATAACAACTCGAAGAAGGTTCCCGCCTCGGGGTAGATCTGCAACCGTACTTCCGTGTCCTCCGGGATGTCGGCTTTCTCTTTGGCCAGCGCCACCGCTCGCTCGAGCCCACCCAGCTCGTCCACCAGGCCGATCTCAAGAGCCTGGGCTCCCGTCCAGACCCTTCCCTGGGCGACGGCATCCACGTCTTGCGGCTCCATGTTTCGGGACTGCGCCACTTTCTCGATGAAACGATCATAACCGGCCTGCAGAATCCCCCGCAGACGGAGCCGTTCCTGGGGAGTGAAGGACCGGGAGTCGCTCCAGAAATCCGCGCTCTCGCCCTTCGCCACACTCTCTTCGCGGAAGCCGATCTTTTCGAAGAATCCATCGAGATTGAACTTGCCGGCGTAGATTCCGATCGAGCCGGTAATGGTGGAGGGCTCGGCGACGATGGCGTGCGACGCGGTGGCAATCCAGTAGCCTCCCGATGCCGCCACATCGGCCATGGACACCACTACCGGTTTCTCCTCCATGGTGAGAGAAGCCTCCCGCCAGATCACGTCGGAAGCGACGTCCGAGCCCCCCGGGCTCTGAATTCGGAAGACGACGGCGTCAATGGAATCATCCTCGCGAACCTCCTTGAATGCTGCCGCCAGCGTGTCGGCTCCCATGATGCGGCCGAACAAGGGATCTTCGTCGTTCTCTCCACCCACGATGACGCCCACGCCGTAGATCAAAGCGATGGTGGGGCGAGCATCGAACCCCAGGCCATCGATGCTCTGGGCCTGGTAGTCGGCCACCGAAAGCGGATGAAACTCTCCACCCGTTTCGGTGAGGCGGGCTTCCGCTTCATCTTTATATAGAAGCTCGTCGACCAGCCCGAGCTCCAAGGCCTCCGCGGCGCGGAAGGGACCCCGATCGAGGAGCTCCTCCACCTCTCGGATACTGAGGGCGCGGGTGGCAGCGATGGAGTCCACGATGCGGCCATAGAGATCTCCCACGATGCTCTCCAGGGCCTCACGATGCGCCTCGCTCAAAGACTCTCGAGTGTAGACATCCGGTGCATTCTTGTAAGCGCCGATCTGCTCGAACTCTGCTTCGATCCCGAGCTTGTCCAGAGTGGACCTCATGAACGTCACTTCGGCATTGAGTCCACGCAGATCCAGAATTGTTTGCGGGTGAATGTAGATGGTCTGGGCGGCGGAGGCCACATAGTAGTCGAGGGTTCCCGCGTATTCCAGATAGGAGACGAGCTTCTTTCCGCTTGCCGAGAAATCGAACAGCGCGGCGCGAATCTCCTCCGCTCGGGCCCAGCCGATCTGGCTGCCGCGGAAGTAGAGCAAGAGCCCGTCAACACGAGAATCGTCTCGGGCCCGTTTCACCGAGTCCAGAACGTCTTTCAAGGTCACCGACTCGAAGTCGATGAACGGACCGCTCAAATCGAAAAGCTCGATCTCGGCAAGGTCCCCTCTCATGTCCAGGGTGAGAGTCGAACCGGATACTACCTGGGGCGGGGCCAGGTTCAGTCCCTGAATCAGAAGGTAGACAGTGCCCGCGCACAAGACGACGAGCGCACTCACGATCAGAAACAACCACAGTATCCAGCGCCGCGATCGCATGACCTTACTCGAGCCGGGCTCAAGCCGGCGATGCGCTCAATCGGTACTCTAGAAGCTCACTTCGCTGCTCCGCCTGACTGCGCAGCAACGACTGCGGATACTCTTCCAGAAACCGCAGGTAGGCTTGGCGCGCTTCCTCCAATTTGCCGCCTTCTTCCAATTGCTGGGCCATGCTGAACAGCAGCTGATCCTTGGGAAGCGGGACCTGGGGATCGTCCAGCAGAGCTCGATAGAGCTCCGCCGCTCCGGCGTGATCTCCTCTCTCGGCCTTCACAGTGGCCAGAGTCTGGGAAGCGAGATAGTAGAGAAGGTCTCCCCGTTTCCGTATCACATCTTCGAGCAAGGCTTGCGCTTGCTCGACCTCGCCGAGTCCCGCCTTGCTGAGGGCCAAATAGTAGCGCGCCTCCCTGCCCTGCGGGAGACTGCCGAACTGCGACTCGACTTTCTGAAACGCTTCCACCGCGCTGCCATAGCGCGCCTCGGCGCTCTCGAAGGTCGGACCGTCGTCGGGACCGGAAATGACGGTATTCTCGCGGACGACCCCGTGATAGACGGCCATCCCCTCGGCAAGAAGCGTTTCCGCCTCCTGCTGCCTGCCGCGCTGGTAGACGTGTACCCCTCCCACTACCACCGCGCCGAGGACAGCCAGCAGCGATCCGGTCCGCAGAGTTCGCCCGTTGCTGGAAGCCCAGATGGCCAGACTGTCCAGCAGCATCAGTAGCTCGTTTTGCTTCAGCTCGTGCCTTTCCTTGCGCCTCACGTGTCTTTCCCCCGATGAAAGGATGCGTTCAAAAGGAAAGTCTGCCCCCCAACGAAACTTCTGTCAACCGCCATCGCGCCGCCCCCGACCGGGATCTTCTACTACTCTTGTCGCTCTCCCCGCAGAAAGGGCGTGACCTCATAGGAGGAGCCCGTGCCGTGGACGGTGATTTTCTCCAGCACGGCACCGGTATCGTGGAACTCCAGGTTTCGGGTGGAGCCCCGCGCCAGAAGCAACGTCTTATAGGCGGTGTCGAGCCGGAGGGTCTCTCCTCTGGTTACCGGAAAGGACAGGCGGTTTCGCTGGTAGCCGAGGGGAGCCTCCTTTCCTTCCCAACGCAACGACTGAGCGTAGCGATCCGTCCAAAGGGAGGAGCCGAAATCGAAAAACGAGTAGATGTGGAGGTCGATGGCTCGGATCTCCTCGTCCAAGACCGTCAACGCCAGTCCATTGAGAGGAAGTCCCTTGTGCGGCCGGTCGCCTCCTGACCCCGCGAAAATCATCTCGTCTCGGAGCGTGGATAGAACGATTCCCGAATCTCCCGGCGAGGACGAAACCGCCATGCGGCCGTAGAAATGGACGGGTCGCCCTAGAAAGTAAAGGTGTTTCTCGTATTCTCCTCCGTCGAAGGTGAGGGGCGGGGGCAAGGTGTAACGGCGGCTCTCTCCTAAGAGATCGAGCGGGACGCTGATTCTCATGCTCCCCTTGCTGAGGACGTAGCGCCAGCCTAGCAAGGGAGCCTTCTCCGCCAGACGCGAGGTCCAAGCGGGCAGGAGGATGCTTCGATCGTCTATCTCCGGCTCGGGAAGACTCGCCAATCGTTCTTTGAGCGGGCGGTAGGATGCGGAGTCGATGGGGCTCTTAGAGTCTTTCCATGTCTCCCATCCTTCCACGGCAAGCGCGTACAGTTCGGGGGAGAGATCCTCGGGAAACTCGGAGTAATAGACGTATCCATCCAGCTCTTCCCGGGAAAACGGAATCTCGAGATCTTGAAGCAAACGGTCGATCCGGCGCCTCTCGTGACGCCGCGCCATGAGAGCTTTGCCTTCGCTTCCCCACCGCTCTCCGAGCTGGAGAGCCAGGGGAAAGTATTTCGAAAGATCGAAGATGGCATGGGGATGGGCAAACGAGGGGGCGGTGGTGATGACTCTTTCCCCGCCGACAAAAGGAGCAAAGCGGATGGTATTCCAATAGTCGCCCAGAACGATCCCTTCCCCCCTCTCCGCGAGCTTCGCGATCGTTGCCTCGTTCCGTTGGTGAAGCGGCTCCAGTCTGCGATGGGCACCGACTGACCTGCCTATGGCCAGTAACAGGAAGAGAGCCAAGAAAACGCCTTTGACCGCGCGTCTCTGCATCAGGGCGATCTTCTGGCAAGCGACGACGGCGAGCAATACCGCAAAGAACCCGTACAATCGATAGTGAACCAGGTATCTCGCAACCGGCGGGAAACCGGAGAGCAACAGAAGGCATAGGGTCGCCGCGAGCAGTGTGGGAAGGTAGAGCCACTTCAACCGTTCTCCCTTGACCTCGGTGATGGCACGGTGAAGGGAGACTAGGAGCCCGCATATCGAAAGAAGAACCAGCCCGTACCAGGCTCGCTCGTTCGAGTCCAGCCGCAGCGTGGTGACGAGCGCCTTGCCTGCCGCGAAGACAATCTCGGCGACGCCCCCATGGACTCCATGCTCTGGTCTGAGGAAGAGGGTCTTGGTGTTGATCAGGCCATTGTTGAGCTCGCTCAAGAGGTGCGGCAAGGCACCGACCAAAAAGCCCAGCAGTAGCTGAAGGGACGCCTTGGAGAGAGTTCGAAAACGGCGGGCACGGGCCAAGGAAGCGAACAACCAGGCGAAGCAGGGAGCTATTAACGCCAAGCCGGGTTGATAACTCCAGAGCAGAAGGCCGCTCACCCACCCCATCCACAAGAACCGTTCGCCATCGTGGAAAAGGGATTGAAACACCAAGTACAAGAGGATGACCTGCAAGCAAGCGGCCAAAGCGAAGCTGTGCACTTGATCCATGAAGAGGAAGAGCAAGGCTCCCGCCGGAAGCGACAGGACGAGCACCGGATAGAAGTAGGACGTCGAGTCGGTGATTTTGTTCACCAGCATCGAGCCGAACAGAACGAAGACCGACAAGAAGAGCAGATTGCCCACCAGGACCGAGAGGGCGAGCGGGCCGATGGCGCGCTGCACCAGAGAATAGAGGTGGGCGTTCAGGCTACCCTGATAGAGCTGCCCGTAGAAATATAGGGGGAAGCTCGTACCCTCCGAGATGTTCCTGACCATGAGGAGGGTCACCGACCTATCGGAGTTCAGCGACGCCTGGTACTGGACGAGGAAGGGAATCCGAGAGAGCAGTTGAAGCCCCACGATCACCACCAGAAGAAGCATCCACCGTCGCCAGCCCGCGAGGATGCGCCGCCGCTCTCGAAGTAGATGGATCAGAAGGAGCACGCACAGGATGGTCAGAAGCGCCGTCTTCCAGCGAGCCAGGGGTAGCGCCAGCCGAGGGAGCGAAGGAGAGAAGAAAGAAGAAGTGAGAAGCGCGACGTTGAGGAGGATCAGAAGATCGAGAATTCCAGGATGAACTCGCTCGCTGCTGCCAGCCGTTGCCCCGCTCACCAAGGTGCGTCAAGTATAACGCCGCCATGGGGGGCGGCGAGGGATCCGTCCTACGCTGTCATCGAGCGGGGACGCCCTCGTCCTCTCCTGCTATCCGATCTTCCCTTTCCCAGGGTTCTGGATGGAGAAGACCTCTTCGGCAAGTTATTGTTCAGAAAGCGATTAGACCTCGGCCTCTCCGTGGTGATCGACTCTTGCCAGTGGCCCTGGATTTGCAGGTTGAGTTACCATGAGAGAACGGTCAAAACGGGCCGTGCTCGCTTCGAAGGTGCATCTTATGATTGACACGGAGAGCGTGAAGGGAAGCCGCCACCCGACACCAGGACCATCGTTGGCATCCTTGGCACCCCTGCCTCTCCTACTCACGCTGACCCTGATCGCCGGATGCTCGAGTCGCTCCACGGTGCCCTCGGTCCCGACGCTGCCGCCGCCTACACCGACCCCACCACCTTCAGTCCCCGCACCGAGGGCCGAAGGGATGGAGTCGCGTCGGGCAGGCTCTCAAGCCGGCTCGCAGACCAACGAGGGCGGTGAGACAGCCGAGGCATCCGCGGAGGGAGAAACGACCTCCGCCCAGACGGGAGACGGTCCGCGGACGACCGAAGAGGAAAGGGCCGCATTGGATCAGGACTTGGACTCGTCCTTGAGCGAGTTCGATCGTTTGCTGCTGCGAGAGCAAGAGCTCTTGGCCGCACAGAGGGAGGCCGCGGCTGCCGCCGGTGGCGGCGCGTCCGGCGAGGATCCCGGCGCCGAGGCACTGCGCGGCGGAGGCACGGGAGGATCGCCCGACACTCCACCGGGTGACCCTGCCGAGCCGGCTGGGTCTGAGCCAGGCGCCCCGGTGGGCGACAAGGAGACCGAGACGGCCAATGGTCGGGTCCCGCCCGACGTGGGAGACGGGAACGACGACGACATCGTGGCACGACAGCTCCGTGAGGCCGCCATGAAGGAAGAAGATCCGGAGCTGCGCGAAAAACTGTGGGACGAGTACCGGGCCTATAAGGAAGGCGTCAAGAAGGGGAGCTAACGATGCCGAACACGCTTTGCGTTCCTCGAGTCGCAGGAACGTTCCTCCTGGCGAGCAGCCTGGTGAGCTCGACCGTCTGGGCGGGGGAAGACGAACCGATAGAGCTGGTCCAGGCCCGCACCGAGATCCCGGAAGCAGAGCTTCTGGACGTCGGGATCCAGGTCTTCGATCCCGGTCTGCCGGCCGAGGAGAGCGCGCTTTACGAGCTGGAACAGAAAGGCACCTTCGCGGACATCCGGAAATCCGAGGCCCGATACATACCGTTCCGACTCATGCAGACCCTGCAGTCCACCGGTTACTGGGGTGCGGTGCGTCTGGTTCCTGCCGCCAATCGGGTGGACCTGATGATCACCGGGACCATCCTCTCATCGAACGGTAAAGAATTGGAGCTCGAGATCCAGGCAGTCGATGCGGCGGGGACCCGCTGGCTCAGGGAACGGTATAAACGGGAGGCAAACCCCATCGCCTACCACCAGAAAAGGGATTCGGTGGAACAGCCAGACGCCTATCAGGATCTATACCACCAGATCGCCAATGACCTTCTGGAACGCCGGACCAAGATAGATGCGGAAGACATCGAACGGGTGCGTCGGGTGTCACAGCTCACGTTCGCCGTGGATCTGGCACCTACGCCCTTCGGCGAGTATCTCGATGTCGATGGGAAGGGACGCTACTCCATCAATAAGCTTCCCGGGCTCGACGATCCCATGATGGGTAGGGTCGCCCACATCCGCGAACGCGACTACATGTTCATCGACACCTTGAACGAGTTCTACGCCGGCTTCTGCAGCCGGATGGAAGAGCCTTACGATAGCTGGCGCGCCTTCAGCTACGAAGAGCAGATGGCTCTCGACCAGCTACGGCGCGCCGCCATGTGGGAGAAGATACTGGGTGCGGCGGCCATCTTCGGAGGCGTCATGGCCAGAGACCGCGCCGGTAGCGGCGCGGTGATCGTCGGCACTGCCGTCCTCATGGATGGAATGCAGAAGTCGGAAGAAGCCAAAATGCACGTGGAGTCCCTCCGCGAGCTAGCGGCTTCCCTGGACGCCGACGTGGCTCCCTTACTCATCGACGTGGAGGGCGAGGTCACTCGTCTCAGCGGATCAGTCGAGACGCAGTACGAGACCTGGCGGTCGCTCCTCCGAAGAATATTTGCTAGCGAGACCGGACTCCCTCTAGATCCCAACACCGAGAAACCACTTGTCGGAACGGGACCAGCCCATCACTGAGTCCCGCGACCAGAGCTCCATGTCGGCCCTGGCCCACGGTCAATCACTCGGCCAACGCTTCACCTTGGTTCGTCCGCTGGGCAAGGGAGCGATGGGCGAGGTTTGGCTCGTCCAAGATCACGAGCTCGAGGAGAACGTCGTGATCAAGCTCCTCTCCCCCAACGCTCCCCAGGAGCAAGTGGCGCTCTTGAAGCGCGAGTGCCGCAACGCACGGCGGCTGGTTCATCCCAACATCGTTCGCATTCATGACTTTCATCACCAAAACGGCTACCGGTTCATCTCCATGGCTTACATCTCGGGCGAGGACATCGGCCGCCTTCGCGGACGCTCCCTGAAGGAGATCCTGGAAACCGTTCTGCCGGTCGCCGATGCCTTAGGCTACGCGCATCGGGAAGGCGTCATCCATCGCGATCTCAAGACCAGCAATGTTCTTATAGATTGGACCGGCCGGCCGCACGTCGTCGACTTCGGCATCGCCGGGATTCTGGGTTCATCCGCGGACGCCCATTTCCTTGCGGGGAGCGGCTCCCGCTCCAGCATGAGTCCGCAGCAGATTGCCGGCCATCCACCCATGCCGTCCGATGACATCTACGCCTTCGGCGCACTCTTGCACGAGCTATTGAGCGATCGCCTCCATCGGTTGCCGGAAGAGCTCTCTTCCTTGATAGCCGGCCTGTTGAGCGAAGACAGTAGCCAGCGACCGGAGAGCATGGAAACCGTCCAAGTAGCGCTGAAGGAATCGCAGGCAGGTCTGGTGGTGAGCTCCTCGGCCGCCCATCAAGTGGTGGCTATCTCGCCCCCACCGCGAGTGGAGAAGATTGAGGCCGAGACACCTTCCGCCCTACCAACTCGGGACGCGAGCGCGCTCGCCGGGGGCATCGGTTGGCTGACCATCGCTACCTTCGCATTCTTGCTGGTCGCCGCGGTGATGGTTTTTTTCTTCCTGCCAGGCTGGGTGCCGAAGCCGGCGAGGGAACAAAGTCTGACCATCGAGGCGATGGACTCTCCGGGGAGCTCCACTCCCGCCCCGCCGGTGGATCTGCGGCAACAAGCGGAGCTCAAGACGCGGGTGGAAGAGCTGCGACAGAGAGCCCTCGACCACCGAAACGATCTGGAAGACAAGCGCGTTGCCGAGTGGGGCGGCGCTACTTACCACGCGGCGCTTCAGTCCCTCGGCACCGGCGATGAGGCGTTGCGGGCACGCGACTACCCGGAAGCGGCAAAAGCCTATCAGAAGGCTTTGGCCGACTTAGAGGCGTTGAGCCACCAGGCGCTGGCGATTCTCAGAGAAGCGCTGGCGGACGGAAACGACGCCCTGGAAGCCGGCCATTCGCCGAGGGCGATCGCCGCTTTCCAGATCGCCGCCGCCATCGAGCCCGGGAATCGAGCCGCCGGGACGGGTCTGGCCCGAGCGAGCGTCCTGAACGAGGTGCTCCGCCGCCTTGCGGAAGGACCGGAACAGGAAAGAAGCGGTGATATGTCCCGGGCGCGGGAAACGTATCGAAGGGCGGTCTCGCTGGATGGTGAATCCCAGACGGCTCGCCGAGCTCTGGCAAGAGCGGAGGGCCGTCTCACCGAGGA
>DATDRI010000406.1:0-5830 GCA_035291825.1 Vicinamibacteria bacterium
ATTCATCCTGTGAGGCAGGGCTTGGTGCGCTGAAGCTAGTCGGCAAGCTCGGGAAAAGCGTAGTGCCTCAGAAGATCCCGTTCCGCGCTGGCCTCGTCTAGAAACGATTTGGTGAGATCCGACTGGGTGACCATTCCCAGACTGCGCTCTCCATCCATCACCAACAGGTGCCGCGTTCCCTTCTCTTTCATGCGCGCGGCGGCCACCAGACCGCTTTCTTCAGGCCGAGCGGTTACCAGCTTCCTGGTCATGACGTCGCCGACGGAAGTACGGCTGGGATCCTTCCCGGAAGCCACCACGCGATTCAGAAGGTCCCGCTCCGAGAAAACGCCGCAGCAGTTGCCGTTCCCGTCCTGCACGGCGACCGCCCCCACCTTCCGCTCGTGCATGTACTGGCAGGCCAGGATCACCGAGTCGCTGGACGAGACCCGGTAGAACTCAGACCGACCTTGGATGATTTCGCCAATCGTTTTTCCCATGATGGCACCTCGTTTCAGGCCCGCCCGGTCTTCACCGGCGCGTTGGTACCTGCCCGTTCCTTGCGCTGTGGACAGGCTTCGCAGGAGAGGGGTTCACCGTCGGGTCCGAGAACGTCCTCTCCTCCACAAGTCCCGCGCAGACAGCGATTGTTGAGGAGCACCCCACCGACATGAGGAGCATGACGCATGCGATGACACCGGCGGTGAGGAGCAGGAGAGTCATTGGCTCGTTTCTATTCTATGCGCTTTTGCATGGCCTCGAAAGCCGGAGTGGGTCGCTCGCTAAGACCGCCGGCTTCCTGGGCCACCAAGAAAAGGGCCGCCAGATGGTGCTCCACCGCCAGCTTATAGCCTTCCTCGGGGCCCAAAACAAGAAGCCCGGTGGCCAGAGCGTCGGCCCGCACGCAGAGCTCGTGCCCCTGGTGGATCCGTCAAAGACGTGGGTTTGCCGTTCCGCAGGACCTGGCCGGCAGGAAGACCGGGCCCGAGCGCCGGTAGAAGGAACGGAGCGAGGCGACGCACCATCATTTGACCCTAGCCGGTGCCCTTCATACGATCAAGCGTTCTGATTCCATTTCTCTGAAAGGAGCCCCGGATGCACGCGTCCACAGTATTCGCGGTTGCGGTTCTCCTTCTGGCCTCGCTCGCCCAGGCCCAGGAGACCGTTCGATTCACTCCCACGGTAGGGTATCCGACTTACGCGGTAAGGGAGCCGGTACTTCACATCAAGCCGGGAACCACCCTCGTCTCCTCGACCAACTTCGGCGCCTATTACACAGAAGAAGGCGGCGATTTTCCGGGAGAGGTCGGGCCTTTCTTCGTCGAGGGGGCGACCACCGAGGACACGCTGGTGGTCAGAGTGATCGAGGTTCGGCCGAATCACCATCTGGCCGCTTCTCAGCTCTACGGAGACTTCGGCGGCCTAGCGATGGACAAGACGGTGCGGCTCCTGAACGAACCGATTGAGCCACGCCGCTACCTGTGGCGACTGGACGTGGAGAAGATGACGGGCACGACCGAGCTCCCGGACAGCACCATGAAGGAGATCGAGGTCGACCTTCGACCGATGCTGGGACGCGTCGCGGTGGCGCCGAGGGGAGAGGAAGCCTTCGCGGGTCTGTGGCCCGGCGATTTCGGGGGCAATTTGGACGCCCCCGAGGTGCGGCCGGGGACGACCGTTTACTTACCGATATTCCACGACGGGGCCTACTTCTACTTCGGGGATGGGCACGCCCGGCAAGGACAAGGAGAAGTGAGCGGCACCGGCCTGGAAACATCGATGGACGTGGTCCTCGAGATCGACCTCATCAAAGGGAGGAAGATCGACTGGCCGCGATTGGAGGACGACCAGTACATCATGGTGGCGGCGAGCGCCCGGCCGCTCATCGACGCGTTCCGCCTCGCCCACGTCGAGCTCATCGAGTGGTTGGAAGAAGACTATGGCTTCGGTCGCTGGGACGCCTATTTGCTTCTCGGCCAGCTTGCGGAGAGCACGGTGGCCAACATCGTGGACCCGGCCTACACGGTGGTGGCGAAGTTTCCCAAGAAGTATCTTCCGCAGTGATCTCGGGGTCTCGGAGAGGAGTCATCCATGTCGGAATCGACGAGCCTGGTCATCTTCGGAGCCTCGGGGGATTTGACGCGCCGGAAACTCGTTCCCGCTCTCTATAACCAATTTCGCAAGGGACGCCTTCCCAAGAACCTGCGCGTCGTCGGACTGGCCCGGCGCGACTACACCCACCAGGACTTCAGGGACCAGATGCTGGCCGGCGTGAAGGAGTTCAGGCCGGAATCCTACCAGGAGTCCGCCTGGAAAGACTTCGCTTCCAACCTGTGGTACGTGCGCGGTGACGTGACCGAAGACCTGAGCCGCCTGGATCCCTTTCTGCGGGAGCGGGAGACGCGGCACTGCAACCGACTCTACTATCTGTCGATTGCTCCGCAATTCTACGAGCCGGCGGTGCAGCGGCTGGGCGCCGCCGGTATGACCAGGGAAGAGGGCGGGTGGCGGCGCATCATCGTGGAGAAGCCTTTCGGCCACGATCTTGTTTCGGCACAATCTCTCAACCGCACCCTGCACTCGGTCTTCGAAGAGCACCAGATCTTTCGCATCGACCATTATCTGGGCAAGGAGACTTCTCAGAACATCTTGTTCCTTCGTTTTGCGAACACGGTCTTCGAGCCTTTGTGGAATCGAAACTACGTGGACCACGTGCAGATCACGGTCGCCGAGACGGTGGACGTCGGTCACCGGGCGGCCTTTTACGACTCGACCGGTGTGGTGCGGGATATGTTCCAGAACCATCTGCTCCAGCTCCTGACGTTGGTAGCCCTCGAGCCGCCGGCATCGTTCCGTGCCGATGAAGTGCGCAACGAGAAAGCAAAGGTGCTGTCGGCGGTTCGGCCCATCTCGAGTGAGAACCTCGCCACCGAAACGGTCCGCGGGCAGTACCGGGGTTATCTCCAAGCCGATGGCGTGGCGTCCGGCTCACGGACACCGACCTACGCGGCCTTGAGATTCTTCATCGACAACTGGCGGTGGCACGGCGTTCCCTTCTACCTTCGGTCGGGCAAGGCCCTGAAGGCGAAGACTTCGGAGATCATCATCGAGTTCCAGCGTCCGCCCCACGTGATGTTTCCCCTACCCGCCGACTCCACCATCCGACCCAACTACCTGGCGTTGTTCATTCAACCCGACGAGGGGATGCATTTGCGGTTCGAGGCTAAGGTGCCAGATACCGCGGCGGAGATGCGCTCGGTGGACATGGAGTTTCACTACGCCGACGACTTCGGAAGAGACGCCATCCCCGAGGCCTACGAGCGCTTATTGCTCGATGCGCTACAGGGAGACGCTTCTTTGTTCATCCGAAGCGACGCCATCGAGCTCTCCTGGAAGCTCATAGACCCCATCCTCCAAGGTTGGGAACGATCCGAGGAGCCTCCCCTCGAAATCTACGAACGGGGAAGCTCTGGGCCCGCCCAGGCCGATGCCTTGTTGGCTCGCGATGGCCGTTGCTGGCTCCGCGGCTGCTGATGCTTCCCTAAGTATTTCATCGGGAATCTCTTAGAGACCTTCTGCCATTTCTTTGACAAGGGGGGAAAGATTAGACTATGATATATCCGACCAAACTGGTCGCATATATGCTAAGGCTATCTAAGAAAGTGGATTACGGGCTGATCGCACTCATGCACCTGGCCCGGTACGACGATGCCTCCTCTTGGAGCGCCCGGGAGGTGGCCGAAACGTACGGCATTCCGAACGACTTGCTGGCCAAAGTGCTTCAGAGGCTGGCCCAGGAAGGCTTCGTCGAATCGCAGCATGGGAAAAGGGGTGGCTATACGCTGGCCCGGCCCGCCAGCCGGATCAGTGTGGCGGATGTCGTTCAGGCAATCGACGGGCCCTTTTCGCTGACGCAGTGCTCGACGCCGCAAGGGATCTGCCTACAGTTCGAAACTTGTAGCGCCAAGAGTCCCTTGCAAAGACTTCATGAGCAAGTAGCGGCGATGTTCGCCACACTGACCATTGCACAGATGGTCGAGCAAGAGTCCGAAACCTCTCGCTCGGGAGGGGGCGGGAAGCTCCATCCGAGGAAGGGGGCGTCCCTGGGGAGGAAACAGAATGAGCAGGCCGTGCTTCAGTAAAGAAGCGGTCCGCCAGCACCAGGAGAGGAGAACCACTGAGAGATGAGCACCTCGACGAAAAATATTGAAGAACTGGTCAACCGGGAGTACAAGTACGGGTTCGTCACCGACATCGAAACGGACTCCGTCCCTCCCGGTCTGAACGAGGACGTCATTCGGCTCATCTCGGCGAAGAAGCAGGAGCCGGAATGGCTGTTGGAGTGGCGGCTCAAGGCTTATCGTCACTGGCTGACGATGACCGAGCCCACCTGGGCGAACGTGCATTACCCGCCCATCGACTATCAGGGAATCATCTATTACTCGGCACCTAAGCAGAAGGAGGGCCCCAAGAGTCTGGACGAGATCGATCCCGAGCTCAGGAAGACTTACGAAAAGCTGGGTATCTCGCTCGAAGAACAAGGGCGACTGGCCGGAGTGGCGGTGGATGCCGTCTTCGACAGCGTCTCGGTGGCCACCACCTTCAAGAAAAAGCTCTCCGAGATGGGCATCCTCTTCTCCAGCTTCTCGGAGGCGGTGAGGGAGCACCCCGATCTGGTTCGAAAGTATCTGGGCTCGGTGGTGCCTTACTCGGACAACTTCTTCGCCACGCTGAACTCCGCCGTCTTCACTGACGGCTCCTTCGTCTATGTGCCCAAGGGCGTCCGTTGTCCCATGGAGCTCTCCACCTACTTCCGCATCAACGCCTCCGCCACCGGACAGTTCGAAAGGACCTTGATCGTCGCGGATGAAGGCAGCTACGTAAGCTATCTAGAAGGCTGCACCGCTCCCATGCGGGACGAGAACCAGCTCCATGCTGCGGTGGTCGAGCTGGTGGCTCTCGACAGCGCCGAGATCAAGTACTCGACCATCCAGAACTGGTATCCAGGGGACAAAAACGGCAAGGGTGGGATCTACAACTTCGTGACCAAACGCGGGAAGTGCGCCGGGGTCAACTCCAAGATTTCCTGGACTCAGGTAGAGACCGGCTCGGCGATCACCTGGAAGTATCCGAGCTGCATACTGGTGGGTGAGAACTCGGTCGGTGAGTTCTATTCGGTGGCTCTCGCCAATAACTACCAACAGGCGGACACCGGAACCAAGATGATTCACATCGGGAGGAACACCCGTAGCACCATCATCTCCAAAGGGATCTCCGCCGGCCACGGGCAGAACACCTACCGGGGATTGGTGAAAGTGCAAAAGAGCGCGGTGGACGCGAGAAACTTTTCGCAGTGCGACTCGTTGCTCATCGGTGACAAGTGCGGAGCCCACACCTTTCCGTACATCGAGGTGAAGAATCCAACCGCCCAGATGGAGCACGAGGCGACCACCTCCAAGATCGGGGAAGATCAGCTCTTCTACTGCAATCAGCGTGGCATCTCCACCGAGGACGCCATGACGATGATCGTCAACGGGTTCTGCAGACAAGTTCTGCGAAAGCTGCCGATGGAGTTCGCGGTGGAGGCGCAAAAGCTCCTCGGGATCAGCCTGGAAGGCAGCGTGGGCTAACAATCAAGGGAAGAGGGAACCGTAAAGTGAAACCGATGCTGGAAATCAAGAACCTCCACGCCAAGGCAGGCTGCGTGGAAATCCTGAAGGGAATCAACCTCACCCTGAAAGCCGGCGAGGTACATGCCATCATGGGGCCGAACGGCTCGGGCAAGAGCACGCTGTCTCACGTGCTGGCGGGAAGGGAAACCTATGTGGTGAGCGAAGGGGAGGTTCTCTAT
>DATDRI010000407.1:0-2257 GCA_035291825.1 Vicinamibacteria bacterium
CCCGAGAAGGCTCCACACCGGCAGCGCCCGCCAGTGAACGCTCTGCACCTCGGTCAGCTTTCCCTGGGGCATGTGGAATCCGCGGCCCAGGGAGAAACGCTGATCCACCGGGTCCAGGGAATAGACCACCTGGCCTTCGGCATCGAGGATGCTCAGTGAGGAAAGCTCGCAAGCCAGAAGGCGCCGGTCGGCGGAGTCTCCCTGCTCGGCGGGCACGGCTTGGCGGGAGAAGGTGAGGGTCAGATCGTTCTGGACCGGCCGGAGAGTCTTCTCCGGTATGGGGACCGAGATCTCCTCCCACCGCACGGGAACGGAGATGCTGGGAAGCTCCTTCCCGTTCATAGTCAATCGAACCGTCTGTTCGCCGTTCGCCCGATAGGAGTGAATGCGCAATCGCAGTGTGAAGGGCTCCCGCCCGACCACCTCGGGCAGGGTCAAAGCGGCACGCGGGGGATCTTCCTCCGATCCCATCCACACCGAGGCCGTTCCCTGGATGGGAAGCACGAAGTCGCGTATTCCGTGCTTCTCGGGGACCTTGCCGGTGGCGATGGTGGTCCACAGAATCGGAGAGGCATAGCGACGGCGCGTGTCTTCTTCCAGCAGCCGCCGAGCGGCCAGAGAGCGCAGCGGCCCGTAGATCCCGGAGCGGACCAGTCGCTCGAAGGCGGGCAGCTTCCTTTCGGAGCGCAGCTCGTCGATGACCTCGGGCGTCGCTCCATCGACGCCGATGAGAACCACCAGGGGCGGGGGCTGGCTGGATATACTGTTACGGCAGCCCCCGGCAAAGAGGCCCGCCACCACGCAACAGACGGCGAGCGCGCCGAGAGTTCGCATCCGGCTATAAACTACCTTTTGCTATAATTTGCAAGATAGACTCGGAGGTACTAGAGAAGATGCAGTCGACGATCCAAGCGATCAACGAAAGGGTCCAGAAAGAGGCGGTTTTCGTCGAGACGCTGCTCGCCGAGCTGCGCAAGGTCATCGTGGGCCAGCAGGACATGCTGGACGGCATGCTCATCGGCCTCCTGAGCCGCGGACACGTTCTGCTGGAAGGCGTGCCCGGACTGGCCAAGACCCTGGCCGTCCGCAGCTTGGCCGACGCCATCGACTGCCGGTTCCAGCGCATTCAGTTCACGCCGGATCTCTTGCCCGCCGATCTCATCGGCACCCTCATCTACAACCAGAAGGACGGCGTCTTCGTTCCCAAGAGGGGGCCCATCTTCACCAACCTGCTCCTGGCGGACGAGATCAACCGGGCTCCCGCCAAGGTGCAGAGCGCCTTGCTGGAGGCGATGCAGGAACGACAGGTGACCATCGGCGACACCACCTACCCGCTCGCTGAGCCGTTCCTGATCCTCGCCACCCAGAACCCCATCGAGCAGGAGGGTACCTACCCCTTGCCGGAGGCTCAGGTGGACCGGTTCATGTTGAAGCTCAAGCTCGACTACCCGAGCCGCAAAGAGGAGCGGGAGATTCTGGAGCGCATGGCCACCGAGGACGTGCCGCGCTCCTCGAAGGTGGTCGGTCCCGACGCCATCTTGAAGGCCCGCAAGGTGGTGGAAGAGGTCTATATCGACGAGCGGATCAAAGAGTACATACTCTCCATCGTCTTCGCTACCCGAGACCCCGCGGAGTTCGGGCTCAACATAGGAGATCTTATCGAGTACGGAGCCTCTCCTCGGGCCTCTCTGTACCTGGTACAGGCAGCACGCGCCCACGCCTTCATCCGCGGCCGCGGATATGTCACTCCGGAAGACGTGAAGTCCGTCGGTCCCGACGTGCTGCGCCATCGCATCATTCTCTCCTACGAGGCGGAAGCGGAGGACGTCAAAACGGAGGAGATCATCCAGCGCATCTTCGACACCGTAGAAGTCCCGTGACGCGAAGTTTCAGGCTTTGTCCCCACGAGTTGCCGGCCCGTCAGGGCCGGCGGCGGCCAGGAGGAATTGAGCGCATGAAGTGTGAGGCTCAAGGGAATCTGGCCGTGCTTTTCGCCCGAGCGAAGAGCGAGGGCGGCGAGCGGGGGTGGGGCCCCGCGAGCACTAATGCTTCCTAAAGACGTCATCCAGAAAGTTCGACACATCGAGATCACCAGCCGCCGCATGGTCACCGACGTCCTGGCCGGCGAGTACCACAGCATCTTCAAGGGGCGGGGCATGGAGTTCTCGGAAGTGCGCGAATACCAGATGGGCGACGACATCCGCACCATCGACTGGAACGTCACCTCCCGCACCGGGACTCTCCACGTCAAGAAGTT
>DATDRI010000408.1:0-36190 GCA_035291825.1 Vicinamibacteria bacterium
CACCATCTGGGAGGCCTCCTCCTTAGTAAGAGAAGACGAAGAAAGAGCGATGTTCCCCTCCCTCACCAGGTCGAAAAGTGCACCGAGCGCGCCCGGCGTGTTGAGGTCATCGTCCATGGCGCCTTCGAAGGCCTCGCGGGCCCGCCGGGTCATCTCCTGGATACCGGCGGAAACCGAGCCCTCGGTGCGGACTTCCGCCAGCCGCCCCAGGAGATCGTCGACCCTCCGGACGGCTTGCTCCGCCTGCCGGACACCCTCGCGACTGAAGTTCAACTGCTTGCGATAGTGGGCGGAGAGGAGAAGGTAGCGAATGGCGACCGGCGAGTAGCCCTCATCCGCCAGCTCTCGAACCGTAAACTGATTACCCCTGGATTTGGCCATCTTCTCGCCCTCTACCAGCAGGAACTCGGGGTGGATCCAGTAGCGAACGAAAGGCTTGCCAGTTGCTCCCTCGCTCTGCGCAATCTCGTTCTCGTGGTGGGGGAAGATCAGATCCACTCCGCCGCCGTGGAGATCGAAACTCTCGCCCAGCAGTTTCATGCTCATCGCCGAGCACTCCAGGTGCCAACCGGGTCTGCCCGGTCCGATATCGGTATCCCAGGAGGGCTCGTTCTCCTTGGGACCTTTCCACAGCACGAAATCCCTTGCGTCTTCCTTAGCATAGTCGTCACTGTCCACCCGCGCTCCGGTCTGAATGCCGGCCAGGTCGATCCGAGACAGCTTTCCGTAGGCAGGGAACGTGGAAATGCGAAAATAGATGGACCCGTCGCTCCGGTAGGTATGGCCACGCTCCTCAAGCTTCTTGACCAGCTCGACCATGGCAGCCAGATACTGGGGATCGGCGGCGCGTGGATAGTGCTCGACGCGCTCGATGTGGAGCGAGTCCGCGTCCTGGTAGAAATACTCGATGTACTTGTCGGTGTACTCGCGCAGAGGCAACCCGGCCGCCTGCGCACCGGCGATGGTCTTGTCGTCTACATCGGTGAAGTTGACCACCTGAGTCACTCGGTACCCCTTGTACTTCAGATAACGCCGCAGGACGTCTTGAGCGACGAATGTCCTGAAGTTCCCGATGTGGCCGCGGTTGTATACCGTCAGGCCGCAGGTGTACATGCGAGCGTAGCCGGGCTCGATAGACTCGAACACCTCCTTCGCTCCACCCAGGGTGTTGGTAAGCTTCAAAGGGCGTTCCATGCTTAGAGCCTCTTGACCACGACCACCGTCAGATCGTCGATGAGACCAGCTTCCGCAGCGAACGCACGCACCTCGCTCACCAACTTACCGACGATTCCCCTCGCCGGAAGCCCCGCGCTGGCCCGCGCCGTCTCTGCGATCCTCTCCTCCTCGAACTCTTCGCCCGCCGGGCTTCGCGTTTCGGACAGGCCGTCCGTATAGAGAACCAGCATCTCTCCCGATTGGAGGGTGGATCGTCCGATCGACACTCGAACTTCCGGTAGCAGGCCGATGACAGGACTCCCTTCGCTGAGCGGTATGACCTCTCCCGTTCGCCGCAGCAGCAGGGGGTAGACATGCCCGGCGTTCACGTAGGAAAGGGCACCGGTAGCAGGATCGAGAAGACCATAGAAGACCGTGACGTAATTGTTGGGCTCGGTACTAGCATAGACCATCCTGTTCAATCTAGAGAACATCAGGTCGAGGGGCAACTCCCCCAAGGCGGAGAATGCCCGAAGCGTCGCTTGCACCGAGGCCATGAGAAGCGCCGGACCGGTGCCCTTCCCGGAAACGTCGGCAATGGTCACGCCCAGCTTCCCACCCGAGCCCTCCAGGTAGTCGTAGTAGTCACCTCCTACCATGAGGCAAGGGATATTGACTCCGGCGATGTCCCAGCCCTCGAGTGACGGATCGCGCTCGGGCAGAAACCCTCTTTGGATCTCCCGCGCCACCGTCATCTCCTTCTCCAGTTTCTGCTTTTCTAGCCACTCTCGAGTCAGTCTGAGGTTGTCGAGAGCCGCCGCCCCCTGCGCGGCAAGGGAACGGAGAAAATCCACGTCCTCCTCGCTGAGAGCCTGGCCGTTGGCCTTTCGACCTACCAGCAGGACGCCGTGCCAACTGGCCCCGGAACGAAGGGGCAAGGCGACCTCGAAACCATTTCCCAGAAGCAGATCCCGGACCGGGCCAGCCGCGAGATCGTTCACCGCCACGACTCCCTCTCCAGGCGCGTCCAGTTTCGGCGCCTCGGCCCGCAACAGGTCCAGGTGTGCCGCTTGGAACTTCACACCGCGCGCCTCGATCGCTCCCTCTGGCTGCAGGAAGGCACAGCGGGTGGCCAGCGGCTGCCCCATGGCACTGACCACCAAAACCTCTCTCACCCGGTGGGGGTCCAACACCGCGAGAAGCTCCCGGGTGATGTCGAACAGCGAGTGAAGCTGGTAGACCTTGAGGGTCAACCGCTGGTTCAGATTCTGGAGCTCTTGGTAGACCCGCCCGTTGTCGATGCTGGCCGCCGCCGAAATGGAAAGCGCCTCCACGAAGGAGCGCTCGCCCGGCCCGAAACCCTCCGGCCGACTGCCGAGGATGAGGAGCCCGATCAACCGGCTGCCCTTGCGAAGGGGAACCACCAGAGAAGCGTTCCATTCCGCCAGCAAGTCCCGGCAACCGCCATCCAATCTGGGGTCCGCGGCGGTCACCGCGCCCGGGAGATCTCGCGCTCCGTCGGCTCGAAAGCGTGGCACGCTCGCACCCGGCGCCGACGCTCCTCGCCGGGCTGCGAACCGCATCAACTCGTCTTCCTCCCTAAGTGCGACGGAAGCCCAAGCCGCTCGCGTCTCCCCCATGGCAACCAGCAGCACGAGATCGAGTATCTCCGACAGCTCCAACGAACGGTTCAGGGTGGTGCCGAAGTCGAGGAGCGTCAAGAGCTCGGAAAGCCTCTTGCCGATAGTCGCGTCGTTGGAGAGCTGGCTGAGAGGAGCTAGAGCTTCTTGGTAGCGGAAGGATAACGGGTCGAGCTCGTCGGACATTACAGATGGGCAAGAAAAGAGGCGGGCACCCGCGACGGCTACCTCTACTCGCCTTTTCGGTCACGCCTCTTGTAGCGGACCAGGACACACATACTCTTTCCCGAGCCGGCCTTGCCGAAGCGCAGGCCATCCATCACCTGTTTCATGATGTAAATGCCCATGCCGCCCTTGCGGCGCTCGGCGACCAGCTTGTCGAGATCGAACCCAGGCATGGGCACTTCCTCGAGCGCGTCGCCGTCGTGAAGAATCTGAATGTCCAAGCTCTCCCCCCCGGGTTGGAAGTGTATTTCGATCTCGCGCCCTTCTTCTCCGTGGTAGGCGTGCTCGATCACGTTGGTCGTCGCTTCGTTCACCGCCATCGCGATCTTCTCGGCTTCCGCCGCCTCGAACCCCGTGGATTCCGCTATCCGCCGGGCCAGCTCTCTCACCATGTGAAGGTATTTGGTGTTACTGGGGAAGCGCAGCTCGAGCATCGAGCGCCCGTTGGGCCGCGAAGCGCTCGGATCGTCCTCGTTTGACTCGATGGGCTCGTCTGGAGACATCAGTCGTTACTGGCAGCCTCGGAGTAACTGGTGACCGCTTCCTGCTCGGAGTCGAATACCCGACAAATGTGATTGAACCCCAAGACATTGAGAATATTGAGTACGGTCTCGTTGAGATCGGTGAGCCGGATATCGCCACCCTGGGAGCGCACGTCCTCGATATGCCCCATGATGGCACCCAGACCGGCGCTGGCGATGTAGGAGAGTCCCGACCCATTGATCACGATCCGGTTCCGACCGGACTCCATGGCCCTCTCTAACTCCTGCTCGAACTGCCGCACGGTGTGCGCGTTGATGAAACCACGCGGATAAATGACAACCACATCGCCACGTCGCTCGCTCGCCATGCTCAGATCGGCCACCGCCTCGCCTCCCCACCGCACCAGGGTTTTTCCCGAGGGTCAGACGGGCTTTATAACACAAGGCTGCGACCCGAGCCACGAAAGAACGCCCCGGCTTGTTCTCTGTCTTTGGCGAGCTGTCGCCCCAAAGCCTCTGGCCCATCGAATGCGATCGTCTCCCGCAGCCGCCGGTGGAAGAAAAGCCGCAAAGGCCGACCGTAGATCTCTCCAGAGAAATCGAACAGGTGGGTCTCCACCGCCGTTGTCGAAAGCCCGAAGGTAGGCCGTTGCCCTACGTGGGCCATTCCCCGATAGGTACGGTTCTGGAGGCGCGCACTGGTAGCATAGACGCCGTCCGCTACCAAGACGTCGCCAACGACCGAGACATTCGCGGTGGGAAATCCCATTCCCCTGCCTCGCCCATCACCCCTCACTACCTCACCCTCTACGAAGTAGGGTCTCCCCAGCATCGCCGCGGCCTCGCCCACCCGTCCTTCCGACAGGGCCTTGCGAATGTGCGAGCTGCTGATCATTTCTCCTTCGCTGAGTGCGGGGTCGACCCGGCGCACCTGAAAACCGAAGGTGCCACCCAGGGAACGGAGCGTCTCCAGATCACCGGCGCGGGCGCGCCCAAAACGAAAGTTCGTTCCCAACACCAGTTCCTGGGCACGAAGTTTTTCGGATAGCACCTCACGGATGAAAACCTCTGGTTCCTTGCGAGAGAACTCCAGCGTGAACTCGATGATCACCAGCAGATCGATTCCCATCTCACCGAGCACCTCGCGTTTCTGATCCGGCGTGAGAATGCGCTTCGGTGCCACATCGGGGCGCAACACACTGATGGGGTGCGGTTCGAAAGTCACCGCCACTGCCGGGACACCCAAGGCGGCTGCCCGTTCCACCAGCCGCTTCATGATGTACTGGTGGCCGAGGTGTACTCCGTCGAAGTTGCCGAGCGTGACCACCGGTCGGCGGGCGGGGTCGAGATCCACCTCGGGGTAGAAGCTGACTTTCATCGAAGCGCCTGGAGAAACTACTCGGGCCGAGCCTCTGCCTCTGGCGTAACGACTTCCTGGAGGTAGGTCAGATAAGGCTCCCCGGACTCGTTGGTCGCGATCAGATGGATGCTCCCCTCGTTCCGCTCGTACACGAAGGGCACTCCCCGGGTATCCCTAACGTCCTGGGGAGAAACCAGTGGGGGCCTCTCGTTGAGAAGGACCTGCAAGGTATCCGGACGCGCACCATAAGCAAGGAAAAAAGTGCGGAGCGCGTTGTCTAACTTCTGCATGCGAGCCAGGCTGACACCCAGCTCGAGCTCTCCTTTCCCCAACGCGAAGACACTCGACCGGCCCGGGACATGGAACGGGGAGCCCCCGGAAAGTGACAGCCCGATGAGAACGAGCAAAACGGCCGCCGCCCATAGGGCTATTCCCAAGCCCGTGGCGGGTGAAGCGGCGGGCTCCACCACGCCTTCCGTCGCCCTTTCCACTGCCTGCTGTCCTGCCGGGGCGATGAGGTTGCGATCGATGAAGTCGAGCATGACGCGACAGACGTCGAAATCGCCCATCCCTGTCATCTCCACGATGGCTTGCACGGAGTTGTTGGGGTTCACGAGGCCGTAAACCTTGGCCTCCAGGGCGCTCATGACCACGGCCTCGGAGGAGGAGCCCGCCCCAGCAGCTCGGGACGAAGCCGATCCGGCTCCCAGGCCTTCCAAGGCGGCTTTCAGGTCTGATTTTCCCTCCGTCTCAACTTCCCCTACCCGGATCTGGTTCCTGGGCACCAGTGGCCGAAACGCAACATCCAGAGACGGAATGCGTTTCTCGATAATGGGCCACTCATCCACACGTCGGATGCCCTCCATCAAGATGTAATCGGCGGTAACCGGAATGACGTTTTCGCGGTCGTAGTCCACCTCGTTGGATGGATCGAAGTGATAGTGGCCATCCTTCCAACGGAAGATCCGAAAGACGATCTGTTGCACTTGTTCGGAGAGGGCTTCCTTCAAGTCCCGCGACGCGATGTAGCCTTGATTGGTCAGGATGTATCCCAGCCTCTGCATGGACACTTTTTGCCTGGCCAGAGCCTGTTCGAGATCTCCTTTCTTCAGCTTGCCTTGACGCACCAGGACGTTTCCCAAGAGGTCGTCCAGCCTCCGTACCGTGGAGTCCGCATGCACGACCTTGCCGCTCTCGAACACGACGATGACGGTCTCTCTATCGTTTTCCAGTGTCAACAAGCCGGTCTTGCGCTGCATGCCGATCAGTTGAAAGATGTCCGGAAGCGCGAAGTCTCGAAGCGTTCCCCGCAGCGCCATGGCTTCTCTCAGACTCGAATCTGGGGCTGGGCCATCGTGTTCGCCACGGCAATGCCGACCAGCAACGTCGCGATCCCGATATACACGTGCAGGGAGCTGCCCACTCCCAGGGTTGGATCTAAAAGGGGATAGAAGCGACTTCTCGCCAGAAGGAAGACCGCCGCATGCAGCCAGATCACGAGGAGCAGGAACCCCAAGAGCGGCTTGTCCTCGGCGATGTGACCGGCGCCCGGTGTCACCAGGGAGAGAGCGCGAAAGACCACGCTCCGGTTTCGATCGTTTCGATTCACCTGAGCGATCTTCTGATTACGGGCACCGGCGGAGACGCCGTCTTTGACGATGAACAAATGGTAACATTGCGTGCAGAGACCCCTCCGCCCTTTGCCAATCTGGCAACTGCTGCAAAAAGCGCTTCCGCACTTGCCGCAGCGCAGGGTGTTCACACGGTTGCGGAATACGAGTGCAAGAAGAAGCGTAAGACTTCCGAGCGCCAGAGCTCCCAGAGCAAACCCCGCGCCCCGCTCGCTGGAGAGGACCGCGGTCTCAACCGACGGCGGCGGACTGGGATGCAGCGCAACGGGGAGTCCGAAGAACTTCGCAACGATGTAATCGGCTCCCAGCCTCACGTCCGCTACCGCCCGCAACCCTCCGGTTCTCTCTTCAAAGGCGGCCACAGCTTGGGAATCCAGGTTCTCGGCTTGGGTGCGAGCCCGCTCCCGCTCACTGAACTGAAAGCTCTCGCCGTGGGCGAGACTCTTGTTGTAGTAGGCCAGGACGAAGTCGGGATGGTCCTCGATGACGTTGGTGTACTGGAGGATCGCCCCCTCCCAATCCCGCTGCGCAAAATAGATGTTCCCCAGGTTGATCTGCGCCGCCGGGTCGGTCGGATTCTCCGTCAGGATCTCCCTATACAGCGCCGCCGACGTCTCGTAGTCGCCGAGGTTCTTGTACTGCGTTGCCAGGATGAGCTTCAGATCTCGGTCCGCAGGATGTTGCTGGATCGCGGTCTGCAGCACCACCACATCGGTCGGGTCGAAGGTGCCGGCTTCAGACGAAATCGAAGCCCGGAAAACGGGATTGAGCAGAGTGCGGGACCACTGGTTTTGGAATTCCAGAACCGGGCCGAGCCACATAAAAAAGATCAGCGAAACGATGCTGAGTGCCCTTTCGCTGCGAGTCTGATGAGCGAAAGTCACGGCCAGCCAGTAAGGTATGAGCCAGGCGAAGCCCACCGACAGCCCGAGCGGTAGAATCAGAACGATGAGCGTCAGCGCTCGTACACCTAGCTGTCCTATCCTTGCCGCGAAGCGCTCGGCGAAGTCGTGGTTGATGAGAACCGCATAACGGTACAGCATCATGGCGGCAAAAACAGCGAAGGCCATGAAAAGCGACAGGGTGACCACCAACAAGAGGTCGGCGCGAGCGTGGTAGCCGTTCCAGAAGGATTGGAACGGGGCCAGGTAGCCTTGCATCAGGTAAGACAGGGAAGAGAGAGGCCAGAAGCCCCCGGACGCCCGGGCAACGCGGGCCAGCCCGAACAGCGGCGTGGGTAAGGTGGGATCCAGCTCGCTGGCCGTCTGGAAGCTCGCCTTGGCCTCTGCTATGTCTCCCTGCTGCAAATAGGAGCTGCCCTGGAATGCGAAGGCCAAAGCGATGTCGTGGAGATGAAACACGTTTCGCTCCACCCGCAGGCGTCGGATCTCGTTTAGTATCCGCTGGCGGACCTCGGCTTCCCCCGATAAGCGGGCTTCCTGATAACGCCTCCAGAGCTGATCGAAGCTCCGGCTGAGGTCGGAAGGAACCGGCCCACCGGGAACCGCTTCGGCGTCTTGAAGTACGGCGGGATAGACGGAAACCGGCAGCAGCGTCAAAGCGACTAGCAGAGCGGGGGCCAGCGCCAAAAGGTTGCTCGAGAGACGCAGGAACCTTACCAACCTAACAACCTTCAACGGCGTGTGGACGTTCTGGTCGTTCTCGACGTTGTGGAAGGGGAGGCACGGCACCTTTAGAGGTTCAGGATTCCAGCCTTGGCCATGTAGCGCATCTTCAGATCGTACCGCACCTGTTCGAGGACCTCTCCTTCGTTCTTGCTCAGATGGCCTTCCGTCTTGTTTTTCAGCACGTCGAGGAAGGAGATCATGTCCTGGACCGCCCGCAGGTTCTCCACTCTTTCTCCCGAAGCAGGATCTGGCACGTCGCCCAGCTGCAGCATGGCATTGGTGGCCAGCATGCCCACCAGGTCGAGGAAGGTTACCTGGGAAGGGATCGCACCGTCGTCAAGGGCCTCTTGCACCGCCGGGGAATGTTGGGCGAGCGCACTCCGCGATGGCCCCACGGCCTCTTCGACCCCTCCAGCCCGCGCCGGAGCGGGTTCCGACGGCGCTTCCGGATCGGTCCGCGGCTCCCCCTCGGGCGTGAACTTCCTGCGATCGGTTACCTTGAAACCCCTGGTCTCGTTTTCTGGTTCGCTCATGGCAGCGGTCCCGCGATGCGCCCCTCCCATCTGACCGCCTCTTATCGAGGGCTGCAGGCTCCGCGGAGGCTTCGTGCCGCGTAGGTTGGGGACTCAGACACCCCGGATGCGTGTAGTCAAGCGCGGTCATGTTATCACAAAGAAAAACGAGGATCAAACCGGGTCACGTCTGTATCTTGCAGTTATATAACGCTTTATCTATAATTGTGCCGCCGCGGGTCGGTGAGGCTCGCCGAGCCAGTACGAGGGAACGAGAGTGGACGACGGTAGGCGCTGGGTGAGACTCGTCGAGCTGATGGTCCATCTTCGTGGCGCGGAGGGGTGCCCTTGGGACAAGAAACAGACCCTCGACTCCCTGCGTCGCTACATCCTGGAAGAAGCCTACGAGCTCGTCGACGCCATCGAGCACGATGCGCCGGAGGCCATGAAGGAGGAGGCAGGCGATTTGCTGCTGGAGGTGCTCTTCGTATCTCAGATCTGCGCGGAAAGAGGTCTCTTCACGGCGGAGGAGGTACTCAAGGAGCTAGAGAACAAAATCATACGCCGCCATCCCCATGTCTTCGGTGGCCGCCCGGCCGGTGACGCCAAAGAAGCGCTGGCTCGCTGGGAGGAGATGAAAGACTCCGAGAAGGAATCCGACCCAGTTTCCCTGCTGGCAGAAGTTCCGCGAGCACTCCCGGCGTTGGTGCGGGCATCAAAACTATCGGCGCGCGCCGCCCGAGTGGGTTTCGACTGGACGACCGTGGAACAGCTGATCGACAAGCTGCAGGAAGAGCTCGGCGAGCTGGAGGCCGCCCGTCGCTCTGGAGGACAGGAGGCTCTGAGCGAAGAATTGGGCGATCTCCTCTTCGTGGTCGTCAACCTCGCTCGCCATTTGGACGTCGATCCGGAGCTCGCTCTCCGATCGGCGAACCGGAAATTCGAAGATCGGTTTCGGTACATCGAGCATCGACTGGCGGCACAGGGCCGATCCCCTTCGCAATCGAGCTTGGAGGAGATGGAACGGCTGTGGGAAGAAGCGAAGCACGAAGGCCAAGGCCCGGTGGAAACCCCGCCCACTAGGGACGGTTCCTGAACGTCTCCATCTGGATACCGCCCCATCGATCCAGGCCGATGCTCACCGCACCGTCCAAGTCCGTGCGGAAGCAGGTGACGCCCCGGGCGCGCAGGCGGTTGACGACCCGTGCCGAGGGAAGGTAGGGGTTTCCCGCACCGGTAGAGATCACGGCCAGGCGCGGTCGAACCGCTTCCAGAAAAGCGGAGCTGGTGGAAGTCCGGCTCCCGTGATGGCCGACCTTCAGGACATCGGCACGAAGCCGCCTGCCCGAACGGATCAGAGCCTGTTCCAACTCGCGCTCGGCGTCACCGGTCAGAAGAATGCAGGCGCGGCCGTAGCAAACTCGAAGTACCACCGAGTCATTGTTCCCGTTCCGTCGGGAATCCGTCCCGGCGGACAAAACCTGCATCTCGACTCCGTCGAAATGTATCTCCTCTCCCGCCCGAAGTCGTCTCACCCTCACCCCCCGGTCTCTAGCCTTCTCCATTAGATCGCGGTAGTCGGGCAGCGCCCAGTCTGGACGGCCTTCCCAAATCTCCTCGACATCCAAGTTGGAAACGACCGCGGCCAGCCCACCCAGGTGGTCGAAATCCGAATGGGTGAGGACGACGGCGTGAAGACTCCGAATACCCAGGCGAAGCAACGCGGGTACCACCACACGTTCTCCCACGTCGAACGAGCGGTCGAAAGACCCGCCGCCGTCCACCAGGATCCTCCGACCGTCGGGAAGCGTGAGGAGAAGACAATCCCCGTGGCCGACGTCCAAGGCCATCAAGCGCAGGCCTGGTGACGCCGAAGGGGCCCACCCGAAGGGTAACCACAGCGTCGCCAAGCACAGAAGAACCGCCGCGCACCGTCGGACTCTGAGGCGCGAAAGGAAAAGCATCGCCAGCAACCCGAAGTAGAGGCACAGCCAGCCCCGACCCGGTTGTGGCACCCGCAGCGATGCTCCGGGCACGCCCACTACAAACTGTGAGCAAACGGTGAGCGCTTTCACCTGCACCCATGCCAGCCAAGCCAGCGCCCCCCCCAGCCAGGGCACGGGGGAGAGGATGAGGAGGAGCGCGCCCGCCCCCAACGACCCGGCGGCGAGAGGGATCGCCAGCACGCTCGCTGCCACCGAACCCAAGGTGAGTCGCTGAAAGTGCCAAGCAAGTATCGGGACGACGGCTGCCTGGGCGGCGAGGGAGATGGCGAACAGATGCCCGAGACGACCAAGCCTTACCGTCAGTCGCCGGGCAAGGGGTTCCGCCACGACCACGATGGCCAGGGTGGCGGCGAAAGAAAGCTGAAACCCGGGATCTTCGAGATCCAGAGGACGAAAGGCCAGAAGCAGCAGCGCTGAGACCGCCAAGCCATTGACCGCCGACACGTCCAGACTCAGGAGCCTGGCGCCGACGACGCCAGCGCCCATGGTCGCTGCCCGAACGACGGAAGGGCCTCCCCCGCAAAGCGCAGCGTAGAGAGGAAGGGTGATCAAGAGAGCGACCAAGGCCGGCGTTCGGTTGAAACCGGACCAACGAAGCGCACCATAAACGAGCCAGGCGAGGAGGGCCACATGCGCGCCGCTGATGACGATGACATGAAATATTCCCGATTCCTGATGGAGCTTTTCCGCCCAGGGCGGGATGAGAGATCGGTCTCCGATCAGAAGGGCGATGAGGACTCCCGGAACCTCACCGCCATCCATCGAATCGAACGCTTCTCGAATTCGATGCCGGACGAAACCCCTAGCCTGTGAGCCCTTTCTTGCCAGTGACCACCGGCCCGCCGAGGCCTGCCGTTCTACCAGCAGCGAGCTCTTCGTCGAGCCGGACATCGAGACCCCCGTTCGAGCCAGGTACGCTTCCACCTGGAAGCCGCCCGGGTTCAGGAACCCTCGCGGTCGATACAGGGTGGCCCAGACAGAAACTCGATCTCCGGCTTCTAGGTCCGTCAGGGATCGACGAAGCTCTGGATCGCCCCGCACGTGCAGGTTCAGGTTTCCGGCCGCGGCTCGACGCGTACCGCGCAATCTCAGCTCTTCCACGCTCAACTGAAGGTCGACCGTTTGTGGATTGAACGTGGGCTCGGCTCTCAAAACGCCATTCAAAAGGCAGGGCCCCTCGAAACCCCGTTCACCGACTGACTGGTAAAGGCGCAGGAGGGGCTGACGCTGGACGGATTGCCGCGCCAGCTGCTGGGCGCTGGTGCCCAAGAAGAAGTAGCCCGTTAGGAGCGCACCGGTGGCAACGAGTCTCCTGCCATCGCGACAAACCAGGGAGGCGACCAGGAAAGCGAGTGCCGCCAGGGGCAGGGCCATCGCCATCCCGGGAGTGGTCCCCGATACCACCCCGCCGACGAACGCCACCGTCACCGCCGCGGCGGGGGCTCTCACTTCTCAACCCCGAAGACCAGCCGCCTCCGGGGGGCGGCGGCAAGCTAGCTGGAGGGTCTTCCTCTGGGAGTGAGGTTTTCCTGAGCTTTCTTGATGACCAGACCGCGCACCAGAGAGTCGAAGTCGTCTCGATTGTCGGCCAGCCGCGACTCCGGACAGGTCAGGCTCAGCACGTAGGCCAAGTCCTCGGAGTAATAGGCGACGATACGGTTGTAAACCGGGAGGTCTGCGACTTGCTTGACGAACCGTAACTCGTGGGCGGTGTACGGACCGAGGCTGAGAGGTCCCGATCCGAGCAAACGGTACGTCGAGGCCGCCGACACCGAGGTTTCGACCTCCCGAACGACTTCCTGGAAATCCTGATAGTCGCGCATGGGTCGACGAATGAGTGCCAAGGTGACGCGTGCTTGGCCTTCCTGCTTTTCCAGCTGAACGGCTACGTCGAACGAGGCGACCATGTCTTGTACCTGCCAGGCCGGCGAAGGAATCACCAGACTCACTCCCAGCTCGTCGTTTGTCCAAACCGGAGGCGGCACGTCCCGCGCCGAGCCGCTGGCAGACTCGGAATTGGCGGAGGCCTGGGAAGAGACCGGAGTGGGGGCGGCAGGCGCAACATTCGTGGTCGGCGGAGACGGTGGTGATGATGGAGTCGGCGGCTTCGGAGGAGCCGCGGGCTCGGGAGAAGACGGAGTGGGGGAGCCTGTTGGCGGCCGCCCGTTCAGCCGCTCGGTGGCCTCGAGATTGATGTATTTGCTGGGAACCGAGCGAAGCTTGCCGTCTTCGGTGGTGATGACCACCACGTTGCCTTTCACCTGGTAGCTCCGGACGGACATCCTGGTGCCATCGGCGAAGACCACGACATCCGCGGCGGCGTCCCCAGCAAGCAGGAGCACCAGGATCGCGACGACTGGCATGAAGCGCTTCATGTCCTTGTCTCCCCGTTATGCCTATTGGCCTGGTTGATGCTGATCTCGTTGGAGCGGCGGTCGACTGAAACCCGATCATACTAGCCACTCCGGCCCATCCGGTCAACGCGGGAACGGCGGGGGGCGAAGGAGGTCTAGCGCGGACGGAGGGTGGCCACCGATTCGATGTGATGCGTGTTTGGGAAAAAATCGAGCAGGACCAGGCGGACCAACTCCAGCCCACCCTCACGTAGCCGACCCACGTCCCGGCCCAAGGACGCTGGATCACAGGAGACGTACCGAAGCTCCTTCGGTGGTTGCCGGCACAGTGCCGCAACCACCGCGCGCTCCAGACCTGCCCGCGGGGGGTCGGCGACGACCAAGTCGACCGCCGGGAAGCCTTGCCGCCCGGCATAGGCGGCGGCAGTTTCCCTTCGAAAGCTGACGTTGGCGATCCCAGCCCGCCGCGCATTGAGCCGAGCGTCGGCCACCGCCGCCGCGGAGACCTCCACCCCCACGACGTGGTCGACCGAGCGCGCCAGGGGCAGGCTGAAGAGCCCGACGCCGCAATAAAGATCGACGGCCCTTCCCAGCCGTGGTGGATCGACCGGCACCACTTCCTCGACCAATGCGTCCATAAGAAAACGATTCGCTTGGAAGAAGACATGGACCGTCGCCCCTAGTTCGAAGCCAGCCACCTGATGCAGCGCGCGGGTCTGGCCGATGCGCCGCAGGTCACCGGGATCTGTCTCCAGCCCACCGTGGCTCACCACCAACCCGCCCAGGCCGGCTCGACGCGCCCACTCTTCCAGGTTGCGCCCGGCCGGCCCTCTACCCATTTTGACGATGAAGTGAACGATCAGCCTCCCCTCGATCTGCGTTTTTTCCGCTGCCGGTGAGGTCATGACCGGCTCGACGAGCTCGAAGGACTCGATGGTGGCCGTCCCCCTCGGACTTGCCGCCAGGAAGTCGCGGATCTCCCGGAGCACCCGGTTCGCTTCAGCGGAAACCTGGAGGCACCGGTCGACGTCGACTACACGGTGCGTCCCCGGCTGGTAGAAGCCGACCAGCGTGCCACGGCGGGTTCGCTTCACGTGGAAGCGAGCCCGAACGCGATACCCAGTTTCCGGTCCGGTCCGTACGGGTACGTCGCCCGAGAAGGCGATCCCGCCGCCGCGCCGCAAGCTCTCCAGCACAATCTGCCGCTTGGCTTCTTGCTGAGCCTCCGGCCGAAGATGCATGAAGGAGCAACCGCCGCAGCTGGCGAAGTGTGGGCAGGGGGGATGGCGACGCAACGGAGACGCCTCCACGAGCTCCACGGTTTCCGCCCGCAGGAAGTCCCGTTGTCGATGGCGAGGCTCGACCAAGAGGCGATCGCCGGGCGCCGATCGAGGCACGAACACCACCTGACCCTCGTGTCTCCCCAGGCCCAGCCCTCCCGCCACCATCTTGTCGATGAGAAGAGGGAAGCGGCCCTCGCCGGAAGTCGGTCTCGAAGCGGAGCTCATGAGAGAGGAGGCCGTGCTCAAAGATTGAAGAGGCTGAGCGCCGGCAAATCGAACAGAGCCCGCACCCGTTTCAGATAGGCACTGCGGAGGGCGGATTCGAAGACTTGCGGCGGCATGCGCCCCCGATAGTCGCCCAGCGATCGCGCCGCCCCATCGAGGCACCTTTGTCGCTCTCCCGGCCCCAAGGCGGATTCGGCAGCCTCGATGAGTGCCGCCTCCAGCGCGTCGAGCTTCCGCTCCAGCTCATCGAGGCGGGTGGGGTCGGTGGCTCCTGCGGTGAGTGAGGCGAGCTCTCTTGCCGTACGTTCGATCGCTTCACGCAGTGGCCGACGGGAGGAATCGACTCTCTCCCTGGCCCTCGCCAGCTCCTCTTCCAGTTGACCCAAATAGTCTCCGACCTCGTTCGCCTCCCCCACTCCTCCTGGCTTCTCCTGCGGCAGCCCGGCCACCGCTTCCCGAAAGCGACGGTAGGTAGCCTCCACCGTAGGGCGGCAGTAAGAAAGTCGGCGAACCGGACGACGCGGCGTGCTCCTGGAGAAGCATTGATCCAGACCTTGCTTCACCACTCGCAGCGGGATCCGCTCTTCCCGCCAGCGATGAATGAGCTGCCATTCTCGGGGACTCACGAAGAGCGGGCTGCCGCGAAGGCCAACGAAATGCCGTTCCACCGCCGCGTAGTAGCCTTCGGCCTCTTCATCGGAGCTCGATCCGTCCGTATCTCGAGGAAGTCGCATCACGTGCCGGTCAGACATCCAGGTCGCGCAAGAAGAGCACATCCTCCGAGTAGAGGGTTTGAAGGCGGCCGTCGGCGAGACGAACGCGGAGACCACCGTCCTCCGCCATGCCGGCGGTGGTGGCGTCGAGCTCCCACCCTTCCCGGTGACGAACCCTCACCCGTTTTCCCGTCTCTCCCCACGCCAGCTCACTCCAGCGAGGAAGAATATCGGAGGGACTCTCCTCGCATTTCTCCCACCAGTACTCGAGACGTTCGGCTAGACAAGCGGCCACCAGCGGAATCTCGTGTGAGCTACCGGTCGTCATCTGCAACGAAGTGGCAACGTCTGCCAGCTCGTCCGGAAAGTCCTGGCGGGTCTGATTCACGTTGATCCCGAATCCCACCACCAGGAAATCCAGCCGCTCGCCGGCAAAGCTCGCCTCGCAGAGGATGCCGCACACTTTATGTTCGTCGACCAAGAGATCGTTGGGCCAACGGATATGCGCCTTCACACCGCTTGCCTCCAAGATCGCTTCGGCGGCTGCGATCGAGGCCGCCGCCGGGAATAGAGGTGTGCTCGGCTCTTTCCCCTCCCGCGGCCTGAGGACCGCGGTGAGGTACAGTCCTCCTTTCGGGGAGCTCCAGGAACGCTGCCAGCGTCCCCGACCCGAGGTCTGTGTCTCGGCCAGGATGAGACTGCCATGTGGGGCACCGCGCCGAGCCAGATCGAGGCCCAGCTGGTTGGTGGAATGGGTAACTTGGTAGGAGAGAATACACTCCCCCAGCCGACCCGCCTTTCCACGCTCTCGAAGCAACCGACCGAGAGAAGATGCCATGACTCACCGTTCGCCGCGGTTCCGTCGAAAAGAAGAGCGCTCGGAAAAAGCGGCGTTCCAGCCAGAACTTGGACCAGCGGCGCTCTATCTCGACGGGTTCGAATGCCCGCGGAAGGGGAGACCCCTTGGGCATGTAGGCGAAATGAGGAAGTCGGCTTACTTGGGGATCTTGGCTTTGATTGCCTCGATCTCTTTCTGGATCAAGGCCTCCGCCAAGTCGGGCACGACCTCCCAGGCGATTTCCTGGATGATTTTCTCTGAAAGCTGAGACAGCACCTTCTTCGCTACCTGATCCGCGAGCGCATCCAAATCCGTCGCCTCCTTGGGGGCTGCGGCGATCCCCACTCCCTTCTGGGAAGCTCCGGGGGATGAGGCGGCAGATGGCGGAGCGTAAGGCGTGACAGGTTTGCTCGTCGGGGACGGCACGGTGGGCGCCAGCTCAGCGAAAGGCTCGTCGGCCAGATCGGACTCCTCGACCGGCGTGGCGATGCGCGGCGGCGCGGCGTTCCAAGCCCGCGCCGCGGCCCCCATGGGTTCAACAGGCAAAGCGGGCCTGGTGGGCTGAACGGGCTCGACCGGCAATGCCGATCCCGCAGTCTGGGCAAGTCCGGGCTGGTCGGCCGTGAAGTCGTCGAACCCTCCGAAATCCCCAAGTGGCGTCAGCTCGGGCTCCGCCGATTCCGCCCCCTGGTCTTCATCTGGCCCCGGGATGACCCACGGACTGTCCTCCGAGGCATCCTGTGAGGATGGAAGTTCGGTGAAACCCTCCGGGGAGAGATCTTCCGGCTCCCTCACATCCCTTCTTTCCTCCGGGTCGAAGGTGTGCAGCGTTTCCGAAGAAACGATCGGCCCAACGGGTTCACGCGGAAGGGGCACGCCGGGAGCAATCGGTGAGGACATCATCACGGTCCTCCCATCGTCCACCGGAGCCTCTGGCTCGGCATGCGGCGATGCGGTTCGGGAAGGTGGAATGCTCGGGGCTCTTTCCACCTCGCCCCATATGTCGTCGCTCTCGCCCCCCGACGTCTCCTCTTGCTGTCCGAGAAACATCGTTCGATCGTCCGAGTCGACCGATAGCTCTCTCTCTCCCGCCTCGACGGCAAAATCCTCTTGGAACGCGGCTCCTTCCAGGTGCGCACCGGGCGTCGACGGCAACCCTTTCATCCCTGGCGACATCATGACCGTGGTCTCGCTCGGCTCGGCAGGGGGTGGGGGAGGCGGTGTAGCCAAAACCGGCTGACGGGTGACGCTGGGTCGCGGTGACTTCAGTAGCTCTTTCACCTTCGAGATGAGCGTCTGGGGCTCGAACGGCTTCGCCAAGAATCCATCACACCCGGCTTTCTTAGCGCGCTCCTGGTCAAAGGGCTCGAAGGCTCCGGTAAGCAACAGCACCGGAATGTGCTTCAGGTCTTCACTGGTTTTTATATGCTCGCAGACCTCATAGCCGCTCTTCTCGGGCATAATAATGTCGCAAAGAACGATATCGGGCTTGACAGTCCGGATCTCCTCGATCGCCTTCTGCCCGTTGCCGACGGTGTGGAGCTCGAAGTCCTCATCCGTGAAAGTCAGCTCGATGACCTTCTGGATGGTAATACTGTCGTCGGCGAGCAGGATCTTCTGTCCCATCGCCCCTCCTTGCGGCCCCTCGATGCTGCCAGAGAGCCGGATTGGTTGTTAGTAGGCAATCGCCTCGTCGAAATTCTAGAAAGACTATCATGTCGGGAAGATGCTGTCAAGTGCGGCGGGTCGTAATTCCTTTCCCACCTGTGGGATAGACTCGGGACACCGAGCCGTGGGGTCGGGCGGGGGTTTTCCCCCTCAGCCGGCAAGCCGCTGCCGCAGGAAGGCGACGATGGCCTCCAGACGGCTCCCGGGTTGAAACACTTCAGCCACGCCCAGTGCGCGGAGGCGGCCGATATCCTGGTCTGGAATGATCCCGCCCGCGAAGACCAAGACGTCTTCCATACCCTTTTCCCGGAGCAGCTCCATGACGCGGCCCAGGAGATAGTTGTGCGCCCCGGAGAGAATCGATATCCCGATGGCCTGGACGTCTTCCTGAAGCGCCGCCTCCACGATTTGTTCCGGGGTCTGCCGAAGCCCGGTATAGACCACTTCCATACCCGCGTCGCGTAGGGCCCGAGCGATCACCAGAGCGCCTCGGTCGTGACCGTCGAGACCGGGCTTGGCGATGAGAACCTTGGGAGGCGCCTTCTTCGTCTTAGCTGGCATGACTCGGTTGGTTCTGCGGAATGTCAGTCAGTCCCGGGATTGTATCCGGCTACATGGCGCGGCGGTACTGCCCCCCCACCTGGTAGAGCGCGTGGGTAATCTGGCCGAGGCTCGCGAATCGGACCGCCTTCATCAACTCGGCGAAGACGTTGCCGCCCGAAATAGCCTGCTCCTTCAGTCGGTCCAAGGCCTCCTCGACCCGTGGCCGATTCCGTTCTTGAAAAGCGCGCAGGTTCTCGATCTGCTGGCGCTTCTCTTCGTCGGTGGCCCGGGCCAGCTTCACCTCCGCCGGGACCAGGTCCTCGGGGGAGTCGGGATCGAGGAACGTGTTCACTCCGATGATCGGTATCTCTCCGCTGTCTTTCTTGAGCTCATAGAGAAGCGACTCTTCCTGTATGCGGCTACGCTGGTACTGAAGCTCCATCGCTCCCAAGACTCCTCCCCGCTCGTTTAGCCGATCGAACTCCGCCAGGACTGCCTCCTCCACCAGATCAGTGAGCTCCTCGATTAGGTAGGATCCTTGCAGGGGGTTCTCGTTCAGTGTCATCCCGAACTCACGGTTGATGATCTGCTGGATGGCCATGGCTCGCCGCACCGACTCGGCGGTCGGGGTGGTGATGGCCTCGTCATAGGCATTGGTGTGCAGCGAATTGCAGTTGTCGTAGATCGCAGCGAGTGCTTGCAGAGTGGTTCGGATGTCATTGAACTGGATCTCTTGCGCGTGCAGGGAACGGCCGGAGGTCTGGACGTGGTACTTGAACATCTGACTCCGCCGGTTGGCTCCGTACCTCTCTCGCAGGGTCCGCGACCAGATCCTTCGGGCCACGCGTCCCATTACCAAATACTCCGGCTCTAGCCCGCTGCTGAAGAAGAACGACAGATTGGGAGCGAAGTCATCTATCTTCATTCCTCTCGCCAGATAGTATTCGACGTAGGTAAAGCCGTTGGCCAGCGTAAAGGCGAGCTGGGTAATCGGGTTGGCCCCCGCCTCGGCGATGTGATACCCGGAGATGGAGACCGAATAGAAATTCCGAACACCGTGATCGATGAAATACCGTTGGACGTCGCCCATCAACCGCAAAGAGAACTCGGTGGACAGGATGCAGGTATTCTGAGCTTGATCTTCCTTCAAGATGTCGGCTTGAACCGTCCCCCGCACCACTTTCAGAGTCTCTTCTTGGATGCGCTCCCGCTCTTTCTGGTTGGGTTGACGGCCATGCCGTTTTCTGAACCTATCGACCTCCTGCTCGATGGCGGCGTTGAAGAACATGGCAAGGATGGCGGGGGCCGGCCCGTTGATGGTCATGGAAACGCTGGTCATGGAGTGGGTGAGCTCGAAGCCGGCATAGAGCTTCTTCATGTCGTCGAGGGTGGCGATGGAAACGCCTCCTTCGCCGATCTTCCCATAGATGTCGGGCCGTTCGTTCGGATCCTCGCCATATAGGGTGACGCTATCGAAGGCGGTGGATAGGCGTTTCGCCTGGTCGTTGCGACAAAGGAAATGAAACCGCCGGTTGGTGCGTTCCGGACCTCCTTCCCCGGCGAATTGCCGGCGCGGCGACTCGCTACTGCGCTTGAAGGGATAGACCCCGGCGGTAAAGGGAAAGTGACCGGGCAGGTTCTCGTTGAGCCGGAACTTCAGGATATCGCCCCAATCCGCGAAGCCGGGCAGAGCCACCTTGAGGATTCGGGTGCCGGAGAGTGTGTTCACACGGGTGGGCACCGTCACCTGGCGGTCGCGGACCTCGAAGGCAAACGAGCCTTCCTGGTAGGATCGCCGAAGCTTCTCCCAATCATGCACCAGCCTCCAGCACTCCGAATCCATCTCCCGGCGAAGCGCGTCGAATTGTTTGCCGATCGCCCGCCGGGCATGCTGTTCTCGGCACTCCCGCCTCGCTCCGTCCAGTCGATAGAGGCGCCGAGCCAGCGAGACTTGTTGTTCCACCCAGGCGCGCCCCGACCGCGCCGCCTCGGCAATCTCGCCCAAGTAGCGGACCCGTGCTTCCGGGATGAGCGGGTGCCGCTCGCCGGTCACCACTCCCTCGGGAATCCGGAAGCTCGAGCGGAGCGGCCGCCCCAGCCGCTCCCGGATGCGCCCGATGAGGGCAAGATACAAAGCGGTGACTCCCCGGTCACCGAACTGGCTGGCGATGGTTCCGAAGACCGGCAGCTCGGCATCGGGAACGTCACGAGATAGTCCTCGATTGCGGCGGATGAGGCGGCGCACCTCACGCAGGGCATCCTCGCTGCCACGCCGATCAAACTTGTTGATGACGACGAAGTCAGCATGGTCGAGCATGTCGATCTTCTCCAGCTGCGAGGGGGCTCCGTACTCCGAGGTCATGACATAGAGGCTCAGATCGGAGATGTCGACGACCGCGGACGCACCCTGTCCGATTCCGCTGGTCTCCACCAAGACCACGTCGAAGCCCCAGGCCTTGAGGATCAGAATGGCCTGGCGCGTCGCCTGGGAGAGCTCGGAGCCCGACCCGCGGGTAGCCAGGCTTCGCATGTACACGCCCGGATGGTTTATGGCGTTCATCCGGATGCGGTCACCGAGAAGCGCTCCTCCCGTCTTGCGCTTGGATGGATCGACTGAGAGGATTCCGATGGCAAGCTTCGGGAAGTCCATCACCAAGCGGCGAACGAGCTCGTCGGTGAGAGAGCTCTTGCCGGCACCCCCCGTTCCGGTGATTCCCACCACCGGGACCACCCGCGGGGCGGCGCGCTCTTCGAGGGCGCGGGTCCAAGACGCCGGGACGCCCGGCCTGGCGCCGTCCAGCTCGGCGAGGGTGATGAGCCGGGCCAGCTTCGAAACGCCATTGGCGCCGATTCTCGAGAGGTCGTCATCCGTGAACCGGGACTTCAGGGGAAAGTCGGAAGCTTCCAACATGTGATTGATGATGCCCTGTAGCCCCCAGCGCCGGCCGTCCTCGGGGGAATAGATCTTGGTGACTCCGTACTGTTCCAAAGACCGAATCTCAGCGGGCACGATGACGCCCCCTCCACCGCCGAACACTCGGACGTGGGAAGCGCCGCGCTCCCGCAAGAGATCCACCAGGTAGCGATAGAACTCGTTGTGTCCGCCCTGGTAAGAGCTGACGGCCACCGCCTGCACGTCCTCTTGAATCGCGGACTCGACGATCTCCACCACAGAGCGGTTGTGGCCCAAGTGAATCACCTCCGCTCCCGCCCGCTGTAGCAGTCTCCGGATGATGTTGATGGAAACGTCGTGACCATCGAAGAGTGAGGCGGCGGTGATGAAGCGGACTCTGTTCCGAGGCTGGTAAATAGATATCGACGACATCCTCGTCCGGCCATCAACCGCCATAGTCCACGCTGTAGACGGGAAGGGATCCGGAGACGCCTTTGAACTTCGCGTCGCCCACGTAGCGCAGTCTTACCGTCTTCTTGACAGTCGGATCATAGAACTCGCCGTAGAGATCCTCTATCTCGTCGTGGTGGGTCAAGGGAAGCACTTCTGCCACCGCTTGCACGGTCTCCCGGCTAACCGCTATTCCCTCGTTGAAGAGAATCCCCTCGCCGTCGATCCGCACCAGAGCGTGGCTGGAATCTCCACCTCCTGGCTCGGCCGGGAGTTGGTCCACCGTTTCTTGCTCCGGCTCGACTTCTTCTCGCTTGGAAGCCGAGGACAGCCGACCCGCCACGTTGACGTTCCTCCCAATGACAGTGGTGTCCTGTCCTCCCGAGCTCCCGATGAAGTGGGCCAGATAGACCCTTCCATGGTGAATGCTCACTCCCATGGTGAACTTTGTTGGGCCTTCCTCTCGCAGCTCCCGCAGCTTCTCCTGGAGCAACACCGCGGTGCGCAGGGCGTTGAGCGCCCCGTAGCGGGAGCTCGGTCCAGCGCCGAAGGTGATCATCATTCCATCTCCCAAGAACTTGTCCACCTCGCCTCCGAACCGATCGATGATCTCGATGAAACGATCGAATACCGTATAGAGCGCCCGAGTGAGATCGCGCTCCGACACCAAGCCCTCCGAGGTCTTGGTGAACCCCCGAAGATCCAGGAACATTACCGTGGCGTTCACCGCGTTTCCGCTCACCTCGACCGATTCGGAATATCGGTAGAAGCGAACCGGCCCGCCGTATTGTTCGTAGATTTGCGCCTCGCTCATGACCGAAGGGAGAAGACGGATGCGGTCCCGAACGTGCGAGATGATCTCGAACCTCTGCACGGCGTGGGCGAGCTCGTCGAAGGCTTCTAGCAAGGTCAGCGGATTGAGCCCCGCTCCGACCTGTGCCTGGATGGAACGGGATCGAACCAGCTTGGTGCCGAGTCCCCAGGCATCGGAGAGTAGATGTCGGCGGATATCGGCGTTGAAGAGCATCTTGGTCATGTGGACGGGAAGAAGGTAGCTCTGCCTCTCGATGGACGGAAGATGGCGAGCCACTCGGGCCAAGAATAAAGGTTCATCGGTCAGAACCCGCGCTTCGATCTCCCGGTAGAGCAGGTCGTAGATCTCTGAGAAAACCTCGGGGGGGATGCGATAGCGGCTGTTGTTCGCCAGAATCGCGGCGAAATCGACCTCCCCGATGTGGGTAAGGGCCAAGGGGAGCTGATCGTCGATGACCGCGTCCGCCAGCGAGACACGCAGGTAGCGGCCCAGCAGGAATCTGAGATACCCCGGGCGACCCTGTTCGACGTCCCGAGAGGCGGCCTGCCAGACGTTACGAAGGAAGCGGGCGAGCAGAGGATGAATGGCAAACTTGGCCCGCTGCAGGACGGGCGTCCCGCCGGTCAGGCGTGCCACGATGTCCGCGATCTCTTTGGAATGCGACAACCAGAAGAGGTTCACGAGCCCGATGCGCCGGTCTTGAATGAGGGAGTTCACCAACGTGCGCTCGAGCAAGGTGGCGTAGTCTTCCTCGGCGCGGGGAGGCACCGGTCCTACCCCTTCCCGCCTTGCTTCCGGACAGAGCTCCAAGAAGAGATGCGTTAGATAGCCCTGGGCGTACCTCTGCAGTTGCGGGTGATGCTGGACGTAGTAAACGACCTCCTCCCCTTCGGCGACCTCGCCGGCGGGAAGGGGAGGAAGGCGACCGCCGAGGAGGTGCTCCGCCTCTTCCCGGCTACCTTCGATGTATCGGGTGGGGGCGAAGCCCTTGACTAAAGGCGACGAATACGCCATGAAGAGGCCGCGCTCTCGCAGAGTGCCATGGCACGGCCTACTGTTCGTTGTTGATGAGCTCTTTCAGTTCTTTGCCCGGCTTGAAATAGGGAACCTTCTTGGCCGGCACGTCCACTTTTTCACCGGTCTTGGGGTTACGTCCCTTGCGCGACTCCCGTTGACGGATACGAAAGCTACCGAAGCCGCGGAGCTCAATCTTGTCGCCCCTGTGTAGAGCATTGATGATGCTCTTGAAGACGGTGTCCACGATGATCTCGGAATGCTTCTTGGTAAGGTCCGAGACCCTGGAAACCTCTTCTATCAATTCGGCTTTAGTCATCGTCCACGACTCCTTAATTTGGGTTATGTCTCCGAAAAGCCGTAACCTCTACTTCGCATGGCCAGAAGGCAGAACTCTTTCACGCCGCCCCCAGCGCACCTCTTTAGGTCTCCTGGCGACCATCATCCTCGTCGGTCGCCTCCTCCTTGGACTCCCGTGACCGAGACGCCTCGCCGGACGCGGCGGGCTCTGGCGTGCTGAAGTTGGCGTAGTCGGCCAGGGTAGCATTGGGTGAGCCCGAGCTCGCGCTCAGAGCCTGGTAACCGGCTGTGTCCATATCCATATCGACCGCCCGAATGGAAAGACCGATCTTGCGCTCGGCGTCGCTCATCTTGATGATCTTCATCTTGTGGACTTCGCCCACTTCCAGCTTGTCTTCGGGTTTCTCGACGCGCTCTTCATCGAGCTCAGAGACGTGCAGCAGTCCTTCCACGCCTTCCTCGATCTCCACGAACGCCCCGAAGTTGGTCAGACGAACGATCTTACCCTCCACCACGTCTCCCACCCGGTGGCGCTGCACGAACTCCTCCCAGACGTCTTTGGCCAGCTGCTTCAAACCCAGCGACAGGCGCTGATTATCCGCATCGATATTGAGAACCACCGCCTGGACGGTGTCGCCCTTCTTGAGCACCTCGGAGGGATGCTTCACGCGCTTGCTCCAAGACAGATCCGATATGTGGATGAGCCCGTCGATTCCTTCTTCCACTTCGACGAAAGCGCCGAAGTCGGTCAGGTTTCTCACCTTGCCTTCGATGCGAGAGCCGGGCTCGTACTTCTCCGCCAAGAGCTCCCAGGGATTCGGCTCGACCTGCTTCAGGCCGAGGCTGATGCGACGTTCCCCCGAATCCACTTGGAGCACCATGGCCTCGACCGGATCTCCCACCGATAGCACCTTGGAAGGATGCTTCACGCGCTTGCTCCAGGACATCTCGGAGACATGAATGAGCCCTTCCACTCCGGGCTCGAGCTCGATGAAAGCGCCGTAATCGGTGAGGCTCACCACCTTGCCCTTGACTCGGTTGCCGACGGCGAACCGGTCCGCCGCCGATTCCCAGGGATCAGGGCTGAGCTGCTTGTATCCCAGCGATACCCGTTCCGTTTCGCGGTCAAACTTGAGAACCACCACCTCGACTTGATCGCCCACATTGAAAATCTCCGAGGGATGGTTGATGCGACCGTAGGACATGTCGGTAATGTGCAGCAGGCCGTCGATACCACCGAGATCGATGAAGGCTCCGTAGTCCGTGAGGTTCTTCACCACTCCCCGGAAGACGCGGCCCTCTTCCAAAGCGTCCAGCGTCTTCCCCTTCCGGTCCGTTAGCTCTTCCTCCAAGACGACCTTCCGCGACAGCACGATGTTCCCGCGCTTCTTGTTGACCTTGATGACCCTCATGCGGAGCTCTTGACCCTTGAGGCTCTCCAGATTTCGAACCGGCCGCACGTCCACCTGCGACCCGGGCAGGAATGCTCTGACGCCGATGTCCACCGCCAGACCGCCCTTGATGCGCTCGATGACCCTTCCCGTTACCACTTCCTTGCTCTGGTAGGCGGCCTCGATGTCGTCCCAGACCTTCATCTTCTCGGCTTTCTCGCGCGAGAGGACTAAGTAGCCTTCCCTGTCCTCGGCTTTCTCGAGAAGAACGTCGACGTCGTCACCCACCTTCACGGTGAGATTGCCGAACTCGTCCAGAAACTCCTCTACGCGTATGAGGCCTTCTGATTTGTATCCGACATCGACCACCACTTCGCTGGGAGAGATCTGGAGGACCCGTCCCTTGACCACCTCGCCCTCGGCGATGTTGCTGTTGTACTGATCGAGGAGCCTTTCGTACTCCTCGACCGGAATCGCTTCCTCGTCCGGCGTTTCTTGCGCAGTACCTCCTTCTAGAGCGCTGTTCTCGATATCGTTGGCTTCAGCCATTAATGTTTGTTACCTCCTGCGGATTCTTCGTCTGGCGACCGAGTGAGACGGGAAGGATGAGCGGATTGTGGCTCGTTTCGCCGGTGCGCGGGGCTTTCCCGCAAGCCGTTATCCTACTCTATTTTACGGGGTCCGTCAAGGCTCTCCCCCGTTCCTTTGGAGATGCGAGCCAGGGTCTCTCTCTCCAGCCGATGAAGCGTCTCCTCCGGCCGGAGTCGACTGGTATCGAGCTCGATGGCGTCCGGTGCCCTCATCAAAGGTGCATAGGGGCGGGCGCTATCGATGGCATCCCGTCTCCGGAGTTGCTCGCCCACGCCCTCTGGGGTGATCCCCGGTTCATTGGCCCGCTCGAGGTACCGCCTCTCCGCCCGGACGGAGGCCTCGGCGATGAGGAAGAACTTGAGCTCGGCATCCGGAAAGACCACCGTCCCGATGTCCCGGCCATCGAGGACCACGCCCCCCTCGTGGCCGATGCGTCTCCACAGCTCCATCAGGGGTTTCCGCACCTCCGGGTAGATCGCCATGCGCGAAGCCGCCTCCGCCACCTCCGCGGTCCGGATCGCTTCCGTGACGTCTTCTCCATCGAGGTAGATCCGCTCGTTCTGGTCGCCACCGAACCGTATCTCGCTCACGAGGGCCAGTTGGTGAAGCGAGGCGGCGTCATCCAGGTCGACTCCCTGCCGCAAGGCCTTCAAGGCCACGGCGCGAAAGGTGGCGCCGGTGTCGAGATACAGGTAGCCGAGTCGTTGCGCCAAGCCTCGGGCGGCGGTGGTCTTCCCGGCTCCCGCCGGACCATCGATGGCAATAATCAGACCCCGCCGAGCCATCGGAGAGCCTAGCCCTGCCGGTCTCTCGCCGGGCGCGCGCCGCCTGGCAGTGGGCGACCCGCTTTCGCTCTGAGGCTCCCACCGCGACTGCTGACCAGATCGGCGATCTCCTTCGGGGTCAGAGCGCGGTAGGCCCCAGGCGGAAGCCCGTGATCGCTCAACAAACCCACTCTCTCACGGTGGAGCTGAAGGACGGGGTGCCCCAAGGCCTTGAATAGCCGCCGGATCTCTTGATAGCGCCCTTCCTGGAGCACGACCGTGAGACGCGACTTTTCTGGCGACTTCGATGGGATTCTGGCCGAGCCCTTGGTGGGCGGACGCTCGATCTCACGGCGACCGGGACGACCGAGCCCTTTCACCGATGCTACCCTCAGCCATTGCCCCTCGACACGGACCCCTCTCTTGGCCTGCTGGAGGCTGCGCTCACTGGGATGCCCGCGGACGGTGACCGCGTACGTCTTGGTGACGCCATAGCGAGGATGAGCCACCCGTTGGGCGAAATGACCGTCATCGGTCAGCAGCAACAGCCCGGAAGTGGCCATATCGAGCCGGCCCACCGGGAAGAGAGAACGAAGCGCTATGGGCAAGAGCTCCATGACCGTGGGGCGACGGCCCGGATCGGAGCGTGTGGTCAAATAGCCGACCGGTTTGTTCAACAAGATATATCGACGGGGCCGATCGGGGCGGACGCGCACCCCGTCCACCCGAATATCATCTCTCCGCGGGTCCACCTTCGCCCCCACCCGAGTCACCACCTCACCGCCCACGCTCACCCGGCCCTCAGCGATCATTTGCTCGGCCCGGCGACGGGAAGCGAGCCCGGAACGAGCGATGGTCTTGTGGAGCCTTTCCTCGGAAGTCATGGACATGGGTCAGACGATCCCGGGAGGACGCCTGGCACGGCGTCGAGTCATCGAGCTACCTCTGTTCTGGGCTCAGTTCTCCTTGGGGGTCTCGGTCGATGGATGGTCTGCTCGGTCGGCCACCGGCGCGCTGGCTTCGTCCTCCCCGCCGCCGGCGGCTTCGGTCTCTCTCATGACCTCGCCTAGCTGCGAAGCGATCTCCTCCCCGAAGACTTCCGCCATGTCCTCGAGGTTGGGTAAGTCGTCGAGGCCCTTCAACCCAAAGCGGATCTGGAACTCCCTGGTGGTGCCATAGAGCAAGGGCCTCCCCACGACTTTTTTCCGCCCCATGATACGAATGAGCTTTTTTTCCAACAGGGTTCGAACCACGCCCGCCGAATGAAGGCCCCGCAAAGCCATGATCTCGGGAACGGTGACCGGTTGCCGATAGGCGATGACCGCTAGAGTCTCGAGGGCCTGCAGGGATAGCCGGGAGGGACGCTTCGACTCGAAGAGCCGGCTTATCCTCTCGTGATACTCGGGCCGCGTGGTGATCTGATAGCCGCCCGCCACTTGAGCAATCTGAAGGCCCCTTTCCGGCCCCTGGTACTGCGCTACCAGATCCTCGAGCTGTCCCTTGATGGCGTCACGTGGAACTTCCGGCAGCGCCTTGGCCAAGTCTTTCAGGGAAAGCGGTTCTTCTGCCGCATAGAGCAGGGCCTCGATGCTGGCTCGGATCTCGTCCGCGGTGAGCCCGGTTCCCGCCGCCTCGGCCGCGGAATCCGCATCACCGCTATCCGTGGCGACGCCGCTGGGCTCGGCGTTTTCCTTCACCACTAGCTCTTCTCGTCACTCTCGGGCGTCGGGTCATCGGCGGGCCGGGACAGGTGGACCGTGCCGAAGGGCCTTTGCTGATAGACCCGGAGAACGCGCAAACGCACCATCTCCAACAACGCCAGAAACGTCACGATGAGAAGCCCTCGGCTGGCCACCTGGTCGAAGAGCTGCTCGAACGACACGCTGCTACCCGGCGAGACTCGCTCGGTGAGGATCCGGATCATCTCCTCCACCGTCACCGTTTCTTTCTCGAAAACGATGTCTCTTCGCTGTCGGATCCGCTCGAGAACCGAACGGAACGCGGTCAGCAGCTCGAAGAGATCGACCTCCACCAGATCCTCCTGGCCTTCTGTTTCCTCCGAGCGAAGAGAAGCGAGGGAGCTCTCCGAGCGAAGCCACATGGCGCTTCGGAGTGTCTGCCTCTCATACAGCATGTGAGCCGCTTCCTTATAGCGTTGATACTCGAGAAGTCGAGCCACCAGCTCGGCTCGGGGATCTTCGATCTCGTCCTCTGTTCCGTCCTCGTGCGGGGGAGGTAACAGCATCCTGGACTTGATGTGGATCAAGGTGGCCGCCATGAAAACAAAGTCCCCGGCAAGGTCGAGGCTCAACTCTCGCATCAGCTCCAGCGTCTCCAGATACTGTCGGGTGATGGAGGCGATGGGGATGTCGTAGATATCGACCTCGTTCGTCCTGATGAGGTGCAAGAGCAGATCGAGAGGTCCGTCAAAGACCGGCAGCCGCACGTGGTAACGGGGCTCGTTCGGCCGATCGTCCTCTTCGGAAGGAGGACCAAGGTAGAGCTCAGCTGTTTTCATGGATTACCCGGAATTCTCCGGCGACGGAAGTTTCAACGCCGCTCGCACTTCTCTCATCGTCTCCCCCGCCACCCGTCGGGCCTTCCGTGCCCCCTCGCGAAGAACATCCCAGATGTCAGCCGGTCGCGCTTCGTATATCTTGCGTTTCTCGAGGAAGGGTTTCATGCGCGCCACCAGATGGTCAGCCAGCGCATTCTTGCATTCGATGCAGCCGATTCCGGCGCTGCGGCAACCCTCGGCAGCCCAGGCTCGGGTGTCGGCGGTCGCGAAGACCTCATGAAGATCGAAGACCGGGCAGACGTCGGGGTTACCAGGATCGCTTCGACGCTTGCGAGCGGGATCGGTCACCATGGTGCGTAGCTTCTCTCGAATGGTGGGCTCGTTGTCGGACAAGTTGATGGTGTTGTTGTAGCTCTTCGACATCTTGCGTCCATCGGTCCCGGGAAGCTTGGGAGTGGGGGTGAGCTTGACTTCGGGCTCGGGAAACACCGACCCATAGAAATGGTTGAAGCGACGCGCAATCTCTCGCGTCAGCTCGACGTGAGGCTGTTGGTCCGCACCCACCGGAACGACTCCCGCCTTGTACATGAGGATGTCTGCCGTTTGTAGCACCGGGTAGCCCAGAAACCCGTAGGTGTGAAGGTCCTTGTCCGCCAACTGCTCCATCTGCTCTTTGTAGGTGGGTACCCGCTCCAGCCAGGGGAGAGGCACCACCATCGACAGAAGTAGATGCAGCTCAGCGTGCTCGGGAACATGAGACTGCACGAAAAGGGCAGACCGTTCGGGATCGAGACCGGCACAGAGCCAATCGACCGCCACCTCGAACGTGTTCTTCTTGATATCACTGGGATCCGCGTAATCGGTGGTGAGGGCGTGCCAATCCACGATGCAGTAGTAGGCCTCGAACTCGTCCTGCAGGGCCGCCCAATTCTCGAGCGCCCCTACCAAGTGCCCCAGATGCAGCAGGCCGGTGGGCCTCATGCCCGAGAGAACTCTCTTGCGGCTCATCCCGCTCGTTCCACTCACGCTGCCAGCGCGAGACCTCGTAGAAAAAGAGCTATCGGGTAGGCCACCCAACCTAACACGATGCCCAACGCGCCGCTTACGAACAGACCGATCAAGATCAAGAACCCGTAAGGCTCCATGTACTTGTCGTAGAGATCGCCCCATTGGCGAGGAAGTCCCCAAGACGCGATCCACGACCCATCGAGAGGCGGTACCGGAATGAGGTTGAAGACACCGAGCACCACGTTCAAGAGGATGCCCATCCAGAACAAGAAGAGTACGTGGCTCTCCGGCCCCACCAGGCGAATCGCCACGGCGTAGCAGAGGGTGAAGAGGATCGCCAAAAGGAAATTGCTGACCGGCCCCGCTCCCGAGGTTAGGATCTGCCCCAGCCTGAAGTCACGGAAGTGGCGAGGCTGGATCGGCGTGGGCTTGGCCCAACCAAAGAAGACACCGCCCATAAAAAGCCCCATCAGCGGCAAGAGAACTGTGCCGACGGGGTCGATGTGAACGAGCGGATTCAACGAGATACGTCCTTCTCGCAGGGCCGTGTCATCGCCCTGTTGTAGAGCGGTCCAAGCGTGGGCACTTTCGTGGACGCTCAAAGAGAATAGGAGGACCAGATACTGTGTGAGGCTTCTGAAAATCTCTTGCGGCTCCAAAAGACTCCCCGGGTTGGTTTCCTATCCGGCGGGGATGCTAGCACAACGGTAACTCACGGTCAACTCTCGACAAATAAAGGATTTAATCCGATGTCATCTCGACGAGGTGTCGCTGGACGCGCTCTGCCAGGCGGGGTCCGACCACGGTCGCCAGCTCCTCGACCGACGCCTCTCTCACACGTTTCAGACTCTTGAAGCGGTTCATGAGGAGCTTCCTCTTGCGTGGACCGATGCCCTGAATGTCGTCCAATTTGGAGTGGAAGCTGCGCACTGCCCTCCTCTGTCGGTGGAAGGTCACCGCGAAACGATGCGCCTCGTCGCGAATCCGCTGCATCAACTGCAACGCCGGCGAGCTCCGGGGCAGCACCAGGGGCTCGGAACGACCGATTTGAAAGAGCACCTCTTCCTTCTTGGCGATGCTGATGAGCGGAAGATGTGATAGTCCGAGCTCGGTCAGAGACTGGTAGGCGGCCCCCAGCTGTCCCTTGCCTCCGTCGATGAGTATCAGATCGGGCTGCTCGGCACCCTCTTCCAGCACGCGCCGGTAACGCCGCAGCACGACTTCCCGCATCGATGCGAAATCATCCGGACCGCCGGCCACCGTCTTGATCTTGTATTTCCGATGCTCGCTTCGCTTCGGCTGACCTCTTTCGAAGACGACCATCGATGCCACGATGTCGCTACCTTGAATGTTGGAAACGTCGAAGGCCTCGATGCGGGCGGGCTCGTCGGGAAGATCCAGGAGCTCACGCACCGCCTGAAGCCGATCTGCCGCCTGACGACCCTCCTCTTGGTTCGCTAGCTCGAAGGCGATGCGGGCATTGCGAGATACCAAATCCACCATGCGGCGCTTGCCGCCCCGCTGTGGCACCACGATCTCCACCCTGCTTTCGCGCCGGCCGCTCAACCATTCCTGAACCAGCTCTCGGTCTGGAAAATCGAGGGGTACGTGGATCTCGGCAGGGAGGTACCGGCCGAGCTCGTAGTACTGTTTGAGGGAGGCGCTCAATACATCCTCGTCCGCGAGCGCCTCCAGCTTGTCGAGGGTGAAGCTGTCCCGGTCGACGACTTTGCCCGAGCGCATCGAAAAGACTTGCAGCACCGCTCGATGACCTTCTCGATAGTAACCAAAGATGTCCCGTTCTTCGCCCCGTACCGTCGCCATCTTCTGCCGCGTGTTGAGATCCTCGAGCGTGCGGACGGTATCCCGTAGTCGGGCGGCCTCCTCGAACCGTTCCTCCTCGGCGGCTCGGTACATTTCGTTCTGGAGCGAGACAAGGAGATCGTCGTTCTTGCCCTCCAGAAAGAGACGGGCACTCTCCACCGTCTTGAGATATTCCTCTCGGGTGGCGATACTCTCCACACAGGGCGCGACACATCGTTTGATCTGGTATTGAAGGCAGGCTCGAGGGCGGTGGCCATCGAGCTTCTCGTTGCAGTTGCGTATGCCGAACAGCCGATGCACCAGGTTCTGCGTCTTCCGTGCCAAGCTGGCGGGTACATAAGGGCCCGAATAGACCGCCCCATCCGTTCCCGGACGGCGAACGATATAGATGCGCGGGTAGTCTTCTCCCACCGTCAGCTTCAGGTAGGGATGGTTCTTGTCATCGCGTAGCAGGACGTTGTAGCGCGGCTTGTGCGTCTTGATGAGGTTGTTCTCGAGCACCAAGGCTTCTCGCTCGGTGTCGGTAGCAACGATCTCCAGATCCCGAATGGACTCGACCAGGCGGTCGAGCCGTGGGCTGTCGATGCGCGAACCGTGGAAGTAGGAGCGCACCCGATCCTTCAGGGAACGCGCTTTGCCCACGTAGAGGATCTGCCCGGCTCGACCGCGAAAGAGATAAACCCCTGGTGAGGAAGGAAGCTCGGCCAGTTTCTGTTCCAGTACCTCGTTCATGCTCACCGGGGACGGGAGCGACGCAATGGCTTCTCCAGAAAGTCGGCTGTTGGGAAGAATTATAGCGCGGGAGAATGAGTGGCCGTACTGTCGGGGGGCCTTGCGGGCTCCCCGACGGACGAGTCCCGTTACCGGCCCGCCCGATCAAACAAGAGCAACTTCCTGGGTGGCGGAGGTCACCACGAAGCAACGCTCGTTGTTGGAATCGGGATCGGCAGGAACGACGAAGAAACCCGACCGGCCGGACTGATAGCCCTGGGTGGTGCCCAAGATTTCCTCTCCGTCCTTGAAGCGCACTTTGATCTTGCGGCCCATCGGAGGTTTCGATGGATCGAACTCGTTCTTGTCTTCGCGCTTGGGTTGGCCGCGGTAGTCTTTGACGAAAAAAACTGCTTTCAGTTGTGAAATCTGCACTTCGATCGGCTTGCTTCCTACCGGAGCATCGATCTGATTCAAGTGGAAACGCTCCTTATTGGGGAAGAAGTCAGCGGTCGTCCCCTTGATGATACGTCCGTCCTGGAAGTGCACCACGACTTTGTTTTGCAACATCTCTAGAACCCTCCCCAGAGACCATTACAACACGAAAGAGGATACAACATCTCTGGCCGGCTTTGACAGACCCTCCCCAGCTCACAATCCCATGGATCGTCTGAAGGCAACGCTCCTCCAGGCGCAGAGGATGCACCCGCCCCGACTTTTCGCCAAATGGCGGGGATGGCCTTCTTGTTAGCGCGGGCGCATCGGCTGGTGCGCCTCGCTCGACCCGGTTCCCCCACGCACTTGATCTCTACCCCGAAATAGCAGAGAAATAGGCCGGAGGGCGGAGGAGTCTCCCCGACCGCACTCATCGCCGCAACTCCGGAGCCCGACTCGCTATTAGCGCTCCTTTGCTCTCGCGTTTTCGTTGCCGCAACGTTTTGTTGAGAGGGGGTGCCTCATGCCCAGGTTGGCAATCATGGGTTTCTTGTCTTTGCCTTTCATCACCTCCTGTGCCGCGCCAGAGGAACACGTGATCGATGCGTTCCTGGCGGCGGTTCGGGATAGTCGGGAAGAAGTGATCGCGGGCGTCTCCATGGTCAACCTTCCCGACGCTGACGTTCAGTCCTGGGAGATTGTCGAGGTGGGTCCGGAGTCGACCGAGCCTTACCGGCTGGGCGAGCTCAATACCGCGTTCTTCGAGGCGGTCAAGGCCTACGAGACCAAAGCCGAGGAGGACGACCGTTTTCTGAACGACAACCAGGACAATGCCCTTCGTTACCAGAACGAGATCAGGAAGAATCCGGATCACAAGTTCACCAGTGGATCCATGGCCGAGTTTCAAAAGGTTTGGGAAGGCAAGCTCGAAGAGCTGAAGGACCTCGAGGGCAAGCTACAAGCGGCGGAGGAGACTCTGAAGAGAGAAAGAGAGCTCATCTTCATGTCGGCCAGTATTCCCCTGAAGGACACCTTCGAGGGTGAGGTGGCGGTGAAAAAGGTCAAGGTGAGCGTCAACGGCAGATCCGCCTCGAAGACCTACGCGCTCACTCTGCGGAAGTACAACATCGTCGATTCGGAGACCGGGGTCACGCCCATGGCCAAGTGGATCATCAACGAGATTGAGGGTGAGTAAACCCCGTACACGGCGAACGGGCACCGCTAGGGAGAGGCCCTAGCCGCCCGGCTCGGAAAGAGGCTCGCCGCGGAGGGCCTGCCACCAGGCACGCCAGGGGCGATGGCTTGGCCCGTCGCTCGCTCGAGAGCTTGCGACGCCTGGACTTGCAAGAACGGAGGCCCGTCGGACTCCAGGAGGTCTATCAAAGCCTCGACGCCGAGGACGTTGCCGCGAGAGAGGAGACCCTCCGCGGCTCGAAGCCTCGCCCACAGATCGTCGGCGTGGTAGGCGATCTCCTCCAGGAGCTCGCTGACCGCCTCCCCCTCCGGGGCGCGGGCCAGCGCCTGGACTGCGCCTTCGCTCACCTTCAGCTCGCCAGTAGCCATCAAGCGGTGAACTTCCTCTTTCAACGATAACAGGCTCGATATCGCCTCGGCCGGCGGCTCGCCAGTCGATCGCTCGATCTCGGCGAGCGCTTCGGCGGCCTGCTGAGCCGGACTGACGGCCTCCCCTGCTCCGGAGACGGCGGCCGCGGAGACGGGGTCATGGACTTCTTCCGAGGACAACGCCGCCGTGGTGAAGGCAAGCCATAATCCGCCGGCCATCGCACCGCCGGCGACCAAGACTTTCACCAAGGCCGCGACTTTCTGTTGGGCCACCAGCAGATAATGCACGACTCCGGCAAGAATCAGGCCCACACCGAACATGCACACGACCGCCGGTCCGCTGGGAAGGTCATAGGCATAGGAAAGCGAAAGGCCCACCATGCTGACCAACGTTCCCACGATCCATCCGACTACCAGGCGTCCTACGATGCTTTGCGCAAACAGCATGGCGATCACTGTAGGAATGATCAAGAAGGAGAAAACAAGCAGGATTCCAGCCATTGGCACGCTGTAGGTGATGACCAGCCCGAAGGAGGTATAGAAGAGAAAATCCCACCACCGCACACTCCAACCCTCTGTTTCGGCGCGCTCCGGCTGGAGCGAAAGGGCCAAGAACCGCTTCCGATAATGCCAGTGGAACAGGCCAATCAAGACATAGACGATCGCGGTCTTGCCGATGAGCGACCAAGGCGCCCAAAGGAGGGCTCCGGTGAGCATGGCCTCGACGAACTCGGCGCCCTGCGGCGCCCGGTCGGCGATCAAAATGCTGCTGGCCGAGGCGACGGCAAAGGAGATACCGATGATTGCCTCTTTCGGAATGCGCTGCTCGGAGAGACGCAAAACCGAAAAGACCGCCGCGGCGATGAAGGTGAAAAGCAAGGAATAAAAGTAGCCGGCCATTCCATTCGGCTCATAGCCCAACAAGAACGCGAAAGTGGCTCCCAGGCCTGCAATCTGCGCCAGCGCCAGATCCACGAAGATGACGCCGCGGGAGACCACATGCAACCCGAGATAGACGTGGATGCCCATCAGGACTAGGCAAGCGACGAAGGGCGGCAGCAAAACCTCAAGTGCGAGATCCATGGCTCTCTCCTAATCCTACTGGCAGTCGGGAAATCCGGACCTCATGGCTTGGATCCAAGTGTCCACCAGGGAGAAGTAATCCGGGGTCGCTTCCTCACCCGTGTAAAGCGGAACGTAGAGGAACTTCGCTCCGGTACGCTCGGCAAGCAGGCTCGGGACCCGCTCATCGAAGTAGTCGGCCACCCAGAGTACCTGGATCTTGTCGTTGCGCATGAGCCCGATCAAGTCGGCAACGTGGGCAGCCGAGGGCGGAATGCCGGGGCGTCGCTCCACGTAGTTGGCGACCTGGATCCCGAAGCGGTCCGTAAAATAGCTCCAGTTGAGATGGTCGGCAACGATCACCTTGCCGCGCAGGCACTCCGCCTCCTTCATCCAACCGCCAAGCTTCGCTGCCAGAGGCTGGCCGCCCATCTGGTTGTTTTGCAGGAACGGTAGGAGCTGATGCTGCATCTCGAGCTCGGCCAGCTTGTCACCACCCACCAGCTCGACGAGCTCTCGGCCGAACAGCCGTTCGTGTATGCGCCGCTTGAAATCCTGGAACCGCTCTTCGTAATACGCGGAGCTCTCC